>URKL01000017.1 GCA_900548485.1 uncultured Succinatimonas sp. | reverse complement strand
GGGTAATCACGATATTTTATGGATGGGTGCCTCTTTAGGTAATGTTGTTTGTGCCGCCTCTGCAGTACGCATCAATGTTAAATACAAAAATTATTTAATGCTTGAAAATGGCTATGGTATTAGTTTGCGTAAACTTGCGATGTTTGCTAAGCGCACTTATAAAGATGAGGAAAACTACCGCGCTATAGATAAGGCTATAAGTATTATCTGCCTAAAACTTCAAGGCCAGCTTATCTTAAAGCATCCTGAATATAATATGCGCTCCAGAATGCTTTTAGAATTTATCGATCTTAAAAAGGGAACAGTTAACTTAAATGGTCAGGAGTATGAATTATCTACAACCGATCTGCCAACCTTAGATCCCAAAAATCCTTATAAACTTACTAAAGATGAACAAGATGTGGTTGATAATCTCAAAGCAAGCTTTATGGGAAGTCAAATTTTAAAGAAGCACGTAGATTTCTTGTTTAGTAAAGGCTCTATGTATAAATGCTATAACGGTAATTTGCTCTATCATGGCTGTATTCCTTTAAGTAGGGATGGAACTTTCGCCTCCATTTTATGCAATGGTCGTTATTTAGAGGGTAAACCTTATCTTGATTATTGTGAAAGTAGAGTGCGCGATGCTTATGCCAGACACGATCAAAATTGTATCGATTATATGTGGTATTTGTGGTGCGGTCAGGATTCACCCTTGTCAGGGCGTATTATCAAAACCTCAGAACGTGTTTTAATTAAGGATAAATCCACCTGGGATGAGCCTCGTAACCCTTATTATAGCTATTACTACAAGGAACAAACCTGTCGTATGATCTTGCGCGAATTTGGTCTTGATCCTGATAGTGGCCATATTATCAATGGTCATACTCCAATTAAAGTTAAAGACGGTGAAACTCCTATTCGCGGTAATGGTCGACTTTTAGTTATTGATGGTGGTTTTTGCAAGGCTTATCAGAAAACAACCGGTATTGCGGGTTATACCTTAATCTATAATTCCCATAATTTAAGGCTAAAAGCTCATACTCCTTTTACAACTTTGGAAGATGCTTTAGAAAATTTCACTGATATTGATGACGAAGTGATCTTAGTTGAAGAGTTTACAAAGCGCCGAATGGTTGCAAATTGTGATTGTGGTGAATATATTAAACATTGCATTTGTGACCTAAAAGACCTAGTAAAACTCTATGAAAATGGCGAGTTAATAGAGAAAATTTAATTAAATCAAATATATAGTAATTTTCATTTGTGCAATATTTTTAAAAAAATGTCTAAGAATATTATTTCTTAGGCATTTTCATTTGTGATACTTCGTAAATGTTATTAATTAATACACTTAATTAAGTACATTATAATAAATAAATTGCACGCAAAACCGCATTCTTAAGCCATTTTATCTTGTATACAAGAATAATAGTTGATCGCTTTTTTTTAAGTGAGAATGTTTGATCATTCCCCCTCGGTTATAATAACCACAGTTAAAAAACGTCGGTCTTGAAAATTTTAAGACAACGTCATAAATATCTATGTTGCGATTATAGGAGCACGCAAGTATGAAAAATCAATGGCGCGGTTTTCGCGGTTCACATTGGCTTGATGACATTAACGTCAGAGATTTCATTCAAAACAACTATACTCCGTTTGACGGAGATGAAAGCTTCTTAGCTGGTCCTAGTGAGGCTACTGATGCCTTATGGGGTAAATTACAGCAGTTACAGAAGCAAGAGCGTGCTCAAGGCGGCGTTTTAGATATGGAGACTGAGGTTGTCTCTGGTATCACCGCTTATGGCCCAGGCTATATTGATGATAGCTTAAAGTCTTTAGAGAAGGTTGTAGGTCTTCAGACTGATAAGCCTTTAAAGCGTGCTTTCATGCCTTACGGCGGTATCAAGATGGCTGAGGAGGCTTGCACCACCTACGGCTATACTCCAAACCCAGCTTTCCACAAGATTTTTACTGAGTACCACAAGACTCACAACCAGGCCGTTTTCGATGCTTATACCCCGGAAATGCGCTTAGCTCGTAAGAACAAGATCATCACCGGTCTTCCTGATACTTATGGTCGTGGCCGTATCGTTGGTGACTATCGTCGTGTTGCCCTTTATGGCATCGATTTCTTAATTGCTAAGAAGAAAGAAGACTTAGCTAACTGCGGTTGTGGCGTCATGGTTGACGATGTAATTCGTCAGCGTGAGGAAATTGCCGATCAGATTAAAGCCTTAAATGCCATGAAGGTTATGGCTTCTTACTACGGCTTTGATATTTCTCAGCCTGCTACTAATGCTCGTGAGGCTGTTCAGTGGTTATACTTTGGCTACTTAGCTGCCGTTAAGACCCAAAACGGTGCTGCTATGTCTGTAGGTCGTGTATCTACATTCTTAGACATTTACATTCAGCGTGATATCGAAGAAGGTACCTTAACTGAGTCTGAGGCTCAGGAGCTTATCGATCACTTAGTCATGAAGTTCCGCATGGTTAAGTTTGCTCGTATTCCTTCTTACAATCAGTTATTCTCAGGTGATCCGGTTTGGGCTACCTTAGAAGTTGCTGGTTTAGGTATGGATGGCCGTCACATGGTCACCAAGAACGACTTCCGTTTCTTACATACCTTAGAGAACATGGGCCCGTCCCCAGAGCCGAACCTCACTGTTCTGTACTCTAAGCACTTACCGGATGCTTTCCGTAAGTATGCAGCTAAGATCTCTGTTACTACTTCTTCTATTCAGTATGAAAATGATGACGTTATGCGTGTAGAGTGGGGTGATGATTACTCCATCTGCTGCTGCGTATCTGCTACTGAAACTGGTAAGGAAATGCAGTTCTTCGGTGCTCGTGCTAACTTAGCTAAGACCTTGTTATACTGCATCAACGGTGGTATTGACGTTAAGTCTGGCATGCAGGTTGGTCCTAAGTGGCGCCCGATTACCTCTGAGTACTTAGACTTCGATGAGGTTATGGCTAACTACGACATCGCTTTAGACTGGATTGCAGGCTTATATGTTAACGTCTTGAACCTCATTCAGTACATGCATGATCGTTACTTCTATGAGGCCGCTGAGATGGCTTTAATCGATACCGATGTTCGTCGTACTTTCGCAACCGGTATTGCAGGCTTCTCTCATGTAGTTGATTCCTTATCTGCTATTAAGTATGCCAAGGTCAAGGTTATCCGTGATGAGCGTGGCTTAACTAAGGACTTTGAGGTTGAAGGTGACTTCCCGCGTTATGGTAACGATGATGATCGTGCTGATGATATCGCTGTATGGTTACTTAAGACCTTCTTAAACAAGTTAAAGAAGCACCATACTTACAGAAACTCTGAGCCGACTACCTCTATTCTTACCATTACATCTAATGTTGTTTACGGTAAGGCTACTGGTGCTCTTCCTGATGGTCGTAAGGCTGGTGAGCCTTTATCTCCAGGTGCTAACCCGTCTTATGGTGCTGAGCAGAATGGTTTATTAGCTTCCTTAAACTCTGTAGCTAAGTTACCGTATGAGTATGCCTTAGATGGTATCTCTAATACTCAGACCATTAGCCCGGATGCTTTAGGCCACGATGATGATAGCCGTGCAGCTCAATTAGTTACCGTTATGGATGGCTACTTTGCTCAAGGCGCACATCACTTAAATGTTAACGTCTTCGGTACCGATAAGCTCATCGATGCTATGGAGCACCCGGAGAAGCCTGAGTATGCAAACTTCACCATCCGTGTTTCAGGTTATGCTGTTAAGTTCATTGACTTAACTCGTGAGCAACAGTTAGACGTAATCTCCAGAACTTGTCACAAGAGCATGTAATTTGTCTTTGACAGTTTAAAATGGGCGCCTTATGGCGCCCTTATTTTAGAAAAAGAGGAACTTATGACTTCTGCCTTTATCCATTCCTTTGAAAGCTTTGGTGCAGTTGATGGACCTGGTGTTCGTTTTGTGGTGTTTATGCAGGGCTGTAATATGCGCTGTCGTTATTGCCATAATCCAGATACCTGGAAGCGTAATTGTGGTAATGAATACGACGTTGAGACCGTAGTCAAAAGAGCCTTGCGATTTAAACCTTACTGGGGTGAATTAGGTGGCGTTACTGTAAGTGGTGGCGAAGCCTTATTACAAATTGACTTTTTGACGGAGTTTTTTAAAGCTCTAAAAAAAGAGGGAGTTCATACCTGTTTGGATACTGCAGCAGGTCCGTATCGCGATACTCCTGAATATAGAGAAAAATTTGATCTTTTAATGCAATATACAGATTTAGTCTTATTAGATTTAAAAGAAATTGATTCTGTAAAGCATAAAGATCTTACAGGTATTCCTAATGACAATATTCTTCTATGCGCAAAACACTTAGATGAGCTAAAAAAGCCTGTATGGGTACGTCATGTCTTAGTCCCGACAATTACTGATAATGATGAGGATTTAACTAAGCTCTCTGAATTTATAAAAACTTTGAGAAATGTTGAGAAGGTTGAAGTTTTACCTTATCACAGCTTAGGTATTCATAAGTGGGAAGCTTTAAAAATTCCTTATACCTTAGAGAATGTAAAAGCCCCAGATGAGAAATCAATTGCTCATGCTAGGGCGATTTTAATGGCTAATTAAACTTGAGGAAGGGCTTTGAAGGTAATAGTGACTTCAGAGCCTTTTCCAAGCTGTACCTGATAACGAACTTTTTTTGAACTTAGATCAGCATTCTGAAAGCTGGGATTTTCAGAATTTGGATCATATTGCATGGCCTTGAAGACCTCATCTAGAATAGTGCTTTGAGTATTGTTTTCAGAAATAGCAATTGCATATCTTAAAGCTTGTTCAAGACCAGCATCCTTAAAGCTCTCTCCTTTAAAATAGATCTCAAGAGCACTAATTTTGCCATCTAATTCTTCAATTAAAAATTTGCCTTGATTGTCATGATCACAAATAATGGCATAGAGAGTTTGATTGTGATTTTGCGAGATTTCCTGGAAGGTCAAATTAACCTTAGCATCATCATACTTATGAGCTAATTGGAAAGCTCCGGCTGTATCAGTCTCAAACACCGTACGGATTTCGCTGTCGATTCTAATTTTTTTATCCTGACTTTCCTCATAAAAGGAAAATCCTGCAGAAATAAAATAATAAGCGGCTGCACACAATGCTAAAATTCTTAAATTTTTGCGAATGCGATTATTTTTTTCTAATTTTAATCTTTCTAATTCAGCCTCATCGGGCTTTACTTGCTCGACCATGATTTTCCTTATGCACTTAAACAGACAAACATGACAATTGAACGTGATTTTACGGTAACTTTATCACCTGGTTTATAGCGTTTTTTGATGAAGAATGTCTGAATGTCTTCATTTAATCCTTTTGATGTATCGATAAAGCGATACCAGCTATGATGAATATGATTTGGTACAGGAGGAATTTCAATGGTGAGATCTTCCCAATAACTATTTATAAAGGCGTAAGCATAGAGATCGTGCTCTGCAAGGAAAACAAGCATGCCTATAGAATGGGAGCAATCTGACCAATCAGCTTGGAAGGGTTTAACGCCATGCCATTGCAAGCGGGCATTACGTAAGACATTGTCTAAACGGCGTTCAAAGCGTGGTTTACGTTTAATTTGTCTTGTAAAATTGGCACGAATGAGTTTTTTCGTAAAGGCAAACATTTCCTTTTGACGATCATTATGGTTCCAATTAAACCAACCTATCTCATTGTCCTGACAGTAGGCATTATTATTGCCTTTTTGCGTACGTAAAACCTCATCACCCATAGAAATCATCGGTGTTCCCATAGACAACAAGGTCAAAGCCATCATATTTTTGGCCTGGCGAAGTCGTAAGGCATTTGTCTCTACATCGTCAATTTCGCCTTCATAACCATAATTTGAAGAGAAATTACAATTATTACCATCACGGTTATTTTCACCATTATCTTCATTGTGTTTGTCAGAATAACAAACCAAATCCCAAAGCGTAAAACCGTCATGACAGGTTACAAAGTTAATACTCTTTTGGGTATCAACTTTTTTAATATTATAGATATCAGGTGAACCTAAAAGGCGTAAGACAAAGCGTTTAACAGTTCCATTATCACCGCGAATGAAAGCACGGACATCGTCTCTAAACTGACCATTCCATTCACGCCATTTAGTTCCGGAAATGGCTCCTAATTGATAAAGTCCGCCGGCATCCCAAGGTTCGGCTATAAGCTTAGTATCAGCAAGATGATGGTGTGTATCAATTTCAAGTAGGGTAGAGCTATCTGAAATTGGTGCGCCATAGCTATCACGAGTTAAAATTGAGGCCAAATCAAAACGGAAGCCATCAATATGCATTTTTTCGCGCCAAAAGATTAAGGAATCTAAGATAAGATTACGTACAACAGGGCGATTGGCGTTTAAGGTATTTCCACAACCTGAGAAGTTTTGATAATTGCCGTTATTATCAATAATGTAATAGTTATTACGATCATAGCCTTTAAAGCAATAGGTAGGGCCATTCTTATCGCCCTCTGAGGTATGGTTATAGACTACATCTAAGATGACCTCAATACCGTTTTTGTGTAGAGCTTTGACCATATCACGGAACTCATTTATAGGTCCCATGAGTGATTTATCCGAGCTATAGTCTTCATGTGGGGTGAAGAAAGCCATCGGACAATATCCCCAATAGTTGTGTTTGCCTGGCATAGCATCTTGATTGTCAAACTGGAAGACAGGCAATAATTCAACAGCAGTAACCCCTAATTCGACTAAATAGGGGATTTTCTCAATTAAACCTTTATAAGTGCCTCTTAAGCTATCAGAAAGACCAGAGCTCTTGTCTGCAGTAAAACCTTTAACATGCATCTCATAGATCATGGTGCGATTTAAAGGGTGGTTAGGCAGAATATCTAAACCCCAATCATAGTCATCAAGATTGACAACGGCACTTTTAGCACAGGTTCTTAAGGCTAAGATCTCATCGTCAGGCTGAAAGCGTTGATAGTCTTTCGGGAAAATTACGCGTTTACCATAAGGGTCAAGCAAAACCTTGTTAAGGGTAACAATACCTTGCTCATTTTTACTAATACGGCGGGTAGAACGGATTCTCCAAGCATAGAGTTGGCCGGCACCAATACCTCTGACCTTTACATGCCAATAATAGGTAGAACGGTAAATTAAAGATGAAAGGGTGATAATATCTGGATTATCATCTTCAGGATATTTGAATAATAATAATTCAATTTTTTTAGCATCAGGACACCATACTGCAAAGTTAACGCCGTCTTTTTCGATGGTTGCTCCTAAATGGCGACAATGTCCAGCTGAAATTACATATTTCTTGGTATTTCCGCTCTGATTGGGAGTCATTTTTCCTCCTAATGGTGTCTCTTGCGCTTTTTTTGGGCAATAAATCAAACTGTATGTAAAAATATGTTATTTTGCACACATAAAAATGTGAGAGGTTTAAATTTCTATGTTTGATTATTATACGATATTTGCATCAGGTCTGGTCAACACAGTCCCGCTCGATTTTATTGGCAATACCAATAAGCTTTTAAAATTAGCTAAAGAAGCTAAAGATAGTAATTATAAGTTTGTAGCTTTTCCTGAATTGATCTTAAGTGGTTTTAATAGTGGCGATTTAGCTGCTACAAGAGAATTTACTGAGGCTAATTTAAAGGCTTTATTAGCTTTTAAAGAGCAAATCCCAGATTCTTTAACTGTAGGTGTAGGTGTTGCCTTAAGTGCTAATGATGGTAAAAGCTATGATTGCTATGTGGTTTTAGATAATAAAAACATTTTAGGTGTTTTTGCTGTACGTGATTTTATAGAAAGCACAGATGCTCGTGTTCGCGCTTATAGTGAAAATCAGGGCAATGTAGAAATTACTATCGGCTCTCAAAGTTTTTCTCTTAAAGCTTCAAATCAGGTTGGCTCTAATATTGTTGAGTATCAGGGCATCAAAGTTGGTATTTATTTTAATCAAGCTGATTTAGCTTCAGTTGTAGGATCTGATGTCATAGTTGTACCTAGTGCCGTACGTTATGAATTAGATGCTCAAGAGACTTATGAACATGCTCTTGTAGATTTATCCTCTAAATTAAATTGTATTGTTTTAACCTCAAATTTAATGGGCTGTGAGAGTGGTTCAGATATTTATGATGGCTGTTTCTATTTGTGTAATCAGGGCCAACTTATTGCAAGATCTGAGCTATTGCCATTTGAGCGCGTAAAGTTAGCTACCAAAGAATTAGGTATTGTAGAGAGATTAGCTGAGTTTGACACTATTGTAAGAGCGGTTTCTTTAGGTCTTTTTGACTGGATGACTAAGACTTATAGTCATGGTTATGCCTTATCTCTATCAGGTGGTGCTGATTCAGGTTTATGTGCAACTTGTGTCTGTTATGGCCAGTTAGCCGCTTTAAAGGCTTTAGGTTATGAGGGGTATTTCGATCTTATGACCTCCTTAGGCTTTAGTGTTCCAGAGTTTACAGGGGATCTTGAGAGCTTTATTAAAAATAAAATGATGCCTCAGATCTTAACTACTGTCTATCAGGGCTCAGAGGTTTCAGGCTCAGTTACCCGTACTGCAGCTCGTAAGCTTGCAGAAAATATCGGTGCTCAGCACTATGAGTGGTCAATTGCTTCACTAGTGCGCGATTATGTCAATATCATCAATGGCACTACTCCAGATGATCCTCTAAATTGGGAACGTGATGATTTAACCTTACAAAATATTCAAGCTCGTGTTCGCTCTCCGGGTATTTGGATGATTGCTAATCGCTATAACAAGCTTTTGATGACTACCTGTAATGCTTCTGAGGAAGCTGTAGGTTATTGCACTATGGATGGTGATACCTCAGGTGGTGTTGCTCCTATAGGCGATATTTCTAAGAGCCGTATTTTAAAGATCAATTCCTATATTGCAGAAAAAGGTTTGAATATTGATGCCTCTTTACATTTAGAGGTTAATGATATGTCCTATATCTCAACTCAAGCCCCGACAGCCGAATTAAAGCCAGGTCAGACTGATGAGCGTGATCTAATGCCTTATGTGCTTTTAGATCGCATCCATTATTTACATCAGATTGAAAAGAATACTCCTTCTGAGATTGTAAAGATTTTAGGCCCTGAATATCCTCAATATGATGAGAATGACTTGCGCTCTTTTGTAGTTAAATACTTTAGTCGTTTAGCTCGTAATCAATGGAAACGTGAACGCGGTGCTACTACCTTCCATATTGAAAAAGCTGATTTGAATGCTAAGAATGGTTTTGTTTTCCCGTTATTAAATGACGGTTATAAGAGTTTACTTGCCGATTTAAAATAGTGCTGTAAAACAATAATTTTTTGCATTTAGCTTCAAAATGGGGCAATATAAGCCACTTAGAGCATTTCATGCGCTCTAAGTGGTTTTTTGTTACACTGAGCACACTTCTTTTTTTAACAATTTATTGATCATGTTTACTACAACTACAACCTTTATTGTTTATATTTGCCTCATGCTGATTATCGGCATTATGGCAGCACGTGTGACTAACTCTCTTAATGATTATGTATTAGGAGGTCGTCGTTTAGGTAGAATTGTTACTGGTTTGTCAGCTGGTGCCTCTGATATGTCAGGTTGGTTACTGATGGGACTTCCTGGTGCTCTGTACATGTTTGGCATTTCTCAAGCCTGGATTGCCATAGGTCTTACCTGTGGTCAATGGTGTAACTGGAAATTTGTAGCCGCTCGTTTACGTTCCTTTACCGCCAATGCCTCAGATGCTTTGACCTTGCCTGATTATTTAGCCGCTCGTTTTAAGGATAAATTCCGTATTACAGCTTTAGTTTCAGCAGTAATCATTTTGTTATTCTTTGTGGTCTATTGCGCCTCAGGTATGGTTTCAGGTGCACGTCTTTTTGAACAGACCTTTGGTATGGATTATACTAATGCGCTTTTAGTCGGTGCCATTTCTACCATTTTATATGTTTTTATCGGTGGTTTCTTAGCTGTAAGTTGGACTGATTCTGTTCAGGCCGCTTTAATGATCTTTGCTTTAGTTTTAACCCCAGTGATTATCATCATGGATGTAGGTTCTATAAGCGAAGCTAATGCCTTAGTAGCAGCAAAGGGCCCTGATATGAGCAATATGTTAAAGGGTACTACCTTTATAGGTTTAATCTCTTTAGCAGGTTGGGGTTTAGGTTATATGGGACAGCCACATATTTTAGTACGTTTTATGGCAGCTAGTACTGTAAGAGGTATGGGTGGAGCTCGTCGTATTAGTATTACCTGGATGATCTTCTGTTTATTAGGTGCTGTTTTAGTTGGTTATTACGGTGTAGCCTTTGCTGCAAAACACCCTGATATTACTGTTGCAAATCCTGAGCAGATTTTCATTATTGTTACTCAGACCTTATTTACTCCATGGATTGCTGGTATTCTGCTCTCTGCTATTTTAGCTGCGATTATGAGTACTCTATCTTGCCAATTATTAGTAGCATCAACTACCTTAACTGCAGATTTTTATGCCCGTTTTGTCCGTCCGCATGCCTCTCAAACTGAATTAGTTTGGGTTGGTCGTGGTATGCTTTTATTAGTATCTATTGTCGCCTATATCATCGCTTTAGATCCTAATTCTGGTGTATTAAAACTTGTATCCTATGCCTGGGCTGGCTTCGGTGCTTCTTTTGGTCCTACCATCTTAATTTCCTTATTCTGGAAGAAGATGACCTTACCTGCAGCGATTATTGGTATGGTTGTTGGTGCTTTAACTGTGGTTGTTTGGGAGATTGGTCAATTCTTTGGACTTTATTCTTTAGTTCCAGGATTTATCTTATCCTCAATAGCTATCTTTGTGGTAACCTTAGCTACATATAAGGCTGATTCTGAAGTTGAGAAGTTATTCGTTGATTTAGAGCGTCGCTTCTGGATCGAGGTTAAGACTCTTTAAAAATAAGGATTTAATGTGCCCAAACGCAATTTGCCGCCTAATGTTTATTTACAGTCTTACTTACGCAAAGCAGGTATTCGCTTTGAGGTAAATACCGTAGATACTATTTGTCGCAAAGGTTTGGGTATATCCTTTTATGTAATCTTTACTATTTTTGCGCTTATTTGGGTTTTAAAAATTTCAGGACAATTAGGCTTTTTGCCACATGGACGTTTTGTTGCCTTAATAAGCGTTACTTCAGTATATCTTCTTTATTATTTATTAAGAGTTGCTTATTACAATCGTAAGTCTAAAATTTTAAAGAACGATCGCACACCTATTCCCACCGAAGCTTATGCTATTGTAATTTTAGATGAATTAAAGTCTATTTTTCCTTGGAATAAATCGCGCAGAAGTGCTGTCCTTTATAAAGAGATAGGTTCTATGCAACCTCGTTTTTTTACCGGGGCAATACGCTATGGCTTTAAACAGCATTATCATAAAAATCAGATCGCTAAAGTATTCATTGATAGGAAAGATCCTAAGATCTATACAGTAGATGATATTCATGCGCATCAAACTGTCTCAAAGAAGATCTTAGGGGCACGTTTGGCAATCAATGATTTAGATAGATCTTCTTTTAAAGTTAAGCAAAATTAAAAAGATTACATATAAATAAAGTTCAAAACTTAGAAAAGCTCTGAAAAGAATATAGCTATATTTACATTCAGAGCTTTTTCTTTAGTTGTAAATCACTTTACCCTGATCTATATATTATTTTTGACAGCAACAGCAACTCTTTTTAGGTTGTGTAAATTTATTTATCAATTCTGAGATTTGTTCTACACTTAAGACACTTCCTTGCATTACTACAACATCATCAATCGCTAGAGCTGGGGTTGAGAGAATATTGTGGGAACTAATTTCGAAAATATCTTCAACTTTTGTAAGATTCACCTCAAGATTTAAATTCTTACAAGCCTTACAAGCATTTTCATAAAGAGCTTGGCAATTTTTACAACCAGATCCAAAAATTTTGATTTCCATAAATATAGCCTCGTTTATAAAAAGAGATTAAAAGTAATTCCAATAAAGATAAAGACCACAAACAAGAATAAATAAAAACTTACCAACATCGGCCATTTCATCACTTGTTTTAATAAGATAAATTCAGGAATTGAGGCTGCAACAGAGCTTAAGCAAAAGGCAAAGGTGGTACCGATAGGAAGTCCTTTAGTAATTAAACTCTCCATAATAGGTATGATACCAACAACATTTGTATATAACGGTAATCCCATAAATACAGCAATTGGTACAGCTAAAATATTATCTTGATTTGTGTATTTTAAAAAGAAACTCTCAGGAATAAATCCATGAATAACAGCGCCAACAGCTACACCTATAAAGATCCATTTATAGACTCTTTTAACAATAGTTAAGGTTTCTGTTTTAGCAAAATCGTGTCTCTGTAAAATACCTTTTTTGTCTATAAGCGTGCTTTTGCTTTGGATATTGGCGTTTCTTTGCATGGCATTGATAATAAAATCCTGTAAAAAGCGCTCAGATTTAATGGCATCAAAGAAAAATCCACCTAAGATGCCACATAAAATCCCCAACAATAAATAAAGAGCAGTGATTTTAAATCCTAAGATCCCAAACATAAGGACAATAGCTACTTGATTTAAAATAGGGGAAGTAATCAGAAAAGACATGGTGATCCCCACAGGAATTTTTGCAGTGGTAAATCCTATAAATAATGGCACTGATGAGCAGGAACAAAATGGGGTAATTGCGCCAAATAATGAACCTAAAAGATAACCTAAAATCTTTTTTTTCTTAATAAGGTAGTTTCTAACCTTTAATGTATTGAGATTGGCTCTAATTAAAGCCATTACATAGACTAAGACTGTAAGTAAGATTAAGATCTTAATGCTGTCATAGATAAAGAAATTCAAGGCCTCATAGAGATATTTATCTTTTTCTTTGTCAAAGATAGCTGAAGTAATTAAACTCGCAAATTCATCGATGTATAGATAAGCTAATAAAAAAGCTAAACCTAATATAGTTATATTTAAATAGTATTTTGTTTGCATATTTTTATATTTTGCCAAATAGTAAAATTTAAGACAAAAAATTTTTAATGAGGATTATTTACCAATAATATTTTCTGTACATTTTAAGAATGTAGGCAGGCAACAGATGTTTAATTTGTAAATAATGCTAGTTCCTTCACGTCTAGATGAAACAATTTTTGCATTTTTTAAAATAGCTAAATGTTTGGAAACTGTAGAAATATCACTTTTAACAATCTCTTGTAGCTTACAAACACACATCTCATTTGAAGCTAAAGACTTTACAATTAATAGTCTGCTTGGATGTCCTAAAGCCTTAAAGATTTCAGCTTGTTTTTGTAAATTAATATCTTGATGATCCATTTAGCTCTCCATATATATTTGGTTATTTTACCAAATTACCAAATATATAATAACCTTATAAAATAAAAAATCAAATAATTATTAATGACCTATAGATTTTGAAAATAGATTGATTATCAAAACACCGATAATGATAAAAGCAAGACCAAGGATGGCCGCTAAATCTAGGCTTTGTTTAAAAAATATAAAACCTACAATAGAGATGAGTACAATGTCTACTGCAGACCATATAGCTTGACTTCCCTCTGCGCATATGCGTCGTGAGAAGTATGTACCCAATGGT
>URKL01000016.1 GCA_900548485.1 uncultured Succinatimonas sp. | reverse complement strand
GTATAAGTATTATTATGGATTATTGCGATAAAAGGAGATCACGCTATGAATGAAAGATTAAAAACATTTGAGGAAAAGATGAAAAAAACAATTGGAAATCTGGACGGAGAACTTTCAGCAATCCGTGCCCGTCAAATGGTGGTTTTAAGTATAATCCTACTGATGGTGGTCCTGCCGGAACTGAAATTACCTCTTGGGTACAAGATCGTGCTAATGAGATCTTACGTAATGGTTTAGCTGGTGTTAAGCGTGTAAGTTACGAAAAAGCCTTAAAGTTACCTAATGTTAAAGAATATGACATGCTTACTCAGTATGTTGACGCTTTAGATGAGATTATCGATATGCAGGCTATTTCTAATGCTAAATTGCATATGGGTGTTGATCCTTTAGGTGGTTCTGGTCTTTATTATTGGGATCGCATTGCCGAGAAATATAATCTTGATTTAAAGGTTGTAAATTATCGCGTTGATCCAACCTTCTCCTTTATGTGTTTAGATAGAGATGGCAAGATCCGTATGGATTGTTCATCTCCTTATGCTATGGCAGGCTTAATCAAGCTTAAGGATGATTTTGATATAGCTTGGGGTAATGATCCTGATTATGATCGTCATGGTATTGTATGCCACAGCGGCCTTATGAATCCTAACCACTATCTCTCAGCAGCTATTGATTATATCTACAAGCATCGTCCGCAGTGGCCAAAAGAGGCTATGGTTGGCAAGACTGTAGTATCTTCAAATCTTATGAATCGTGTAGCTTTAGGTTTAGGCCGCAAAGCTTATGAAGTTCCGGTAGGCTTTAAGTGGTTTGTTCCAGGTCTTTTTGATAAGTCTTTAGCTTGGGGCTGTGAGGAATCCGCTGGTGCTTCTTTCTTACGTAAGGATGGTTCTGTATGGACTACCGATAAGGATGGTATTATCGCTTCCTTACTTTCAGCTGAGATCTTAGCTGTAACTGGCAAGGATCCTTCCGAGCACTTTAAGGATTTAACTGATAAATACGGTATGCCTTATTATAACCGTGTTGATGCTCCAGCAAATCCTGCTCAAAAGGATGCTTTGAAGAAGCTTGATCCTTCTGCTGTTGAGGCCGATATGTTAGCTGGCGAGAAGATCATAGATAAGCTCACTTCTGCTCCTGGTAACGGCGCTGCTATTGGAGGCTTGAAGGTTGTAACTGAAAATGGTTGGTTTGCAGCTCGTCCGTCTGGTACTGAGAATGTTTACAAGATCTATATGGAAAGCTTCAAGGGTGATGATCATCTAAAGAGCATTGAAACTGAGGCGCAAGAGATCGTTAATGCTGCTTTGAAAAAAGCCGGTGTCTAATACATCTTTAATTTAATCAAAAGTAAGGCTCGATTATAAATGATTGGGCCTTATTTTTTTGTGCCGATTAAATTTAAATCTCTTTTAATTTATAAAAGCTTTTGTGATAATGATCACAAAAGTTTTTTTCAAATATCAAGGGCGTAAAACTAGTGCTTTAGTTTTTGTTTTCTTAGCTAAGAAAATGAAATTTTTTCATATGCTAAACTAAAGATGATTGATAATCAAAAGCTAATATACAGAATAACTTAAATAAAAATGATCTTAAATAAGATGTGTTAAGTTAGGACTAAACGGAAAATTACCGTAAATTTCTATGATGAGCTTAGATATCAAAACCATCTCTATTTGGCAAAATTATGTTGTAAGAGATGTGGATATATAGCCAATACATATGTAAACATAGTGGAATATATCTTAGGCGAGGTTCACAAGTTTAGATCAAGAAGTGAATTTCAAAAGGAATCAGTATCGCAATCTACCAAAGTTAACTTTGTTAGCTGTAAGAATTCCCGATCTTTAGTACGGGGTGGATGTTAAGGTTTAAGTTCCATAAGTTAGATTGCATCAAAATAGGAGATTTTATGTCTGTTTGTGTTTTAGACCATCCAGAGTTCTTAAAAGGAGAACATGCACTTATAGTTCTAGATTTAGATGGAACCTTATTGCGTTCTGATAAAACTATTAGTGATTTTACCAAACAGGCTATCTGTAAAGCTAAAGACTGTGGTTATACCATTGTTATAGCCACAGGGCGTCATCCTAAAAGTGCCTTACGTTATTTAGAGGACTTAGATTGTCTTAATGAAAAATCCTGTGCTATCTGTTTTAATGGCGCAGCTCAATTATTGATGCAGGATTATATAAAAGCTGCAGATGAAATCAATTTTCCGGTTTTAAATGCATGTTATGCCTCAGGAGAAGAGGCTATAGAGATAGCTAAATTTGCGCATAAATATGCTTGTAAAGTTCATGCTTATTCTCGTGATCGCGGTCTTTTAATTGAAGATTTAAATCCACATACCTTACGAGAGATAAATCATGGTCAGGTTGGTTACACCGCAGTAGATTTTGAAAAATTAGATAAAAATGAACGCTTTTTTAAGATCTTAATTGTCGGAGAGGCTTCTGATTTAAATAAATTAAGAGATTATGTACCTGAGGAATTTAAACAACATTTTGAGGTAATGCGTTCAGATGCCAATTTTTTAGAGTTTATTCCAGGGCCAAGCACTAAGGGAACAGCTTTAAAAGCTTTGTGTGAGAGTATTAACTTGCCTTTGGTACAAGCTGTGGCTTTTGGCGATGCTGAAAATGATTTAGACATGCTTAAAACTGCAGGCTTAGGTATTGCTATGGAAAATGCTGATGAGTATGTTAAATCTCAGTATCACATTTTTACCGCTAGCAATGATGAAGATGGTGTAGGTAAGGCTATTTTGAAACTTATTTCTAAATAAGGTTATTTATGTTTAAGACTTCGATTTTTAAAAGTGATAATCCTCAAGAGGAGTCTTTGTTGCGTAAGCGCTATCATGGTTCAGATAGTTTGCCTTTACGTATTTCTATTAAAGCAGCTTGGCATATGATCAAGATCTATTGGACCTCTAAGGATAGTTTATGGTCATGGTTTTTATTGACTTTGATATTAACTTTAACTGGTGGTTCTATCTATATTGCTACAGCGATTAACAGTTGGTATAAAGAATTTTGGGATACTATTCAAAATTACGATATACAAGGCTTTAAATATCAATTACTTATCTTTGCGATTTTGGCCTCAATTCATGTCGTCGTTACCGTTTATAATTCCTTTTTGCGCTCGCGCTTAGCTATTTCCTGGCGTACCTGGTTTACAGGCAAGGTTATGCGAGATTGGCTTGAGAATGATGCTTATTACAAGATGCAATTTGAGGATCGCAAAACTGAAAACCCCGATCAGCGTATTTCCGAGGATTTAAACAGTTTTGTAACCTATACTATAAGTCTGCTTTTAGGTACAGCTACTGATTTGGCTATGATAGGTACCTTTGGTGTAGTTTTATGGGATTTATCTAATAGTGTTACTATTACGCTTTGGAATGATGCTACTTTAACTTTACCTGATGGTTATATGCTTTATTTAGCTTTAGGCTATGCGCTTGTCGGTACTTTATTGACCTTTATCTTAGGAAAGCCTTTAGTTAGATTAAATTTTAGACAACAACGTTATGAGGCAGATTTCCGTTTTTCCTTGATTAGAGTGCGTGAAAATAGCGAATCTATTTCCTTATATCAAGGCCAAAATCAAGAGGAAGTAATTTTAAGAAAGCACTTCTTTAATGTTGTAAAAAACTATATTCGTTTAATTAGTTGTGAAAAACGTTTGGGCTTTTTCACCTTAGGTTATGCGCAATTAGCGGTAATTTTTCCTATTTTGATTTCAGCACCAATGTATTTTGCCAAAATCATTACAATGGGCAGTATTATGCAGATAAGTTCTGCCTTTGGAAGAGTTCAAGATTCACTTTCGACCTTAATTAGTAATTTCTCCGCTTGGGCTTCATTTAAAGCTGTGATTGATCGTTTGGCTTTATACTTTGACAGTATGGATAGTTGTTTAAATATTGTCTGTCTTAAAGCTAAGCTTGAAGGAGATGAATTTAAACTTCTAAATATGGAGATAAAAAATCCTCAGGGTGAGGTTTTGTGTAAAGATTTAAATTTATCTTTAGCAAAAGGTCAGAGTTTACTGATACGTGGACCCTCAGGTTGTGGTAAATCGACGCTAATTAAAACTATTGCCGGTTTATGGCCTTATGCTCTAGGTGATATTTATGAACCTGAAAAGTCTCAAAGCTTGTTTTTAAGTCAAAGACCTTACCTTCCTCAAGGAACCTTACGTGAGGCAGCTTCGTATCCTGCAAGTGTGGAAAAAGAAGCTTTGACCGAGAAATATTTTAAGCTTCTAAACTTAGAGCATTTAATCCCTCATTTAGATGAGGAAAATACTTGGTCACAGATCTTATCTTTAGGAGAACAGCAACGTGTTGCTTTTGTTAGAGCTTTGATCATAAGGCCTCAAATCTTATTTTTAGATGAGGCGACCTCTGCTTTAGATGAGGCTTTGGAGAGTAAGGCTTACGATCTTATCAAAGGAGAATTAAAGGATTGCATTATTATAAGTGTTGGTCATCGTTCCTCACTTATAAGTCGACATGATGTAATGTTAAGAGCCGATAATAATTTTACCTGGCATATTGAAAAGATCGCTTAATTTAAAAAGCTTTGTAAAAGTAAAAAGGCAATGAGTAATTAGTAATCATTGCCTTTATTTTTAATTTTCTAAAAAACTACAAGTTATTTAGAGTTTTTATCAGAACGATTTGCTGTATTAACAACCTCATCAATAGGGGTTTCATTAGGTTCAACATCGCGGATTATTTGGCGAGTTTGAGCAGCCTTAATGCGACGGCGTCTATTTTGAATAGCAGCTAAGCGACCAGTTAAACGCTCAGATGGGCCAAAGCTAGGTTTTTCTCCTTTGACAAATTTACCCTCGTAATCATCGCAAGCTCTAACAATCAGTTTGTAAAGTCCGATTACAGCGATGATATTTGGAATTACCATTAAGCCATTGAACATATCTGCTAATTCCCAAACTAAGGTTACCTTTAAGAAAGAACCCATCATCAAGAAACATAAGACGATAACGGAGAAGACGTTGATAAAGCGATAACCAAAGAGGAATTTCACATTTTGTACAGCAAAGAAATACCAGCCGATGATGGTGGTAAAGGCTGCAAAGAATAAGCAGATCGCTACAAATCCTGAACCTGCAGTACCCATACCTTTAACGAAAGCATTCTGGGTTAAAACAATACCGGTAGTCTGACCGTCTAAAACACCAGTTACCATGATAACTAAAGCAGTAGCGGTTAAAACCACAAAGGTATCAATGAAAAGACCTACAATAGAAGCTAAACCTTGCTCTGCAGGATGCTTAACGCGGGCTATGGCGTGTGCATGCGGGGTAGAACCCATACCAGCTTCGTTTGAGAAGAGACCACGAGCTACACCATAACGAATGGCTTCTTTTACGGAAGCACCGATGACACCACCTGTGGCTGCACTAGGATCAAAGGCTCCAACAAAAATATTAGTCAATGTTGGAATTAACTGATCTATGTATAAAATAACAATATAAATTGCACCTAAAACATAGACTAAAGCCATGAGAGGAACCATCTTTTCAGCAAAGCTGGCGATTCTCTTAATGCCACCGATAAAGATAAAGCCGGCTAGTAAAATGATAAACAATCCGGTTACAGGAGTTGGAATATCAAAAGATGATTCAAAAGCGGTAGAAATGGAATTAGCTTGTACCATATTGCCAATAAAGCCTAAAGCTATAATGCACAATATAGAGAAGATTGCAGCCATGGAGCGGCTACCTAAACCATAGGAGATATAGTAAGCAGGACCACCGATAATACGACCTTGCTCATCTTTAGAACGGTATAACTGGCCTAAAACAGCTTCAGAGAAAATAGTCGCCATGCCAAAGAAAGCTGCAACCCACATCCAGAAAATAGCACCAGGACCACCCATAGCCATAGCAGTGGCAACACCTGCGAGGTTACCAGTACCAACTTGAGCGGCAATAGCGGTAGCAAGTGATTGGAAGGAGGTCATACCATGATTACCAGCCTTTTCACCATTAAAGCTTAAACCGCCGAAAACATGCTTTAAAGCACGTCCAAATTGGCGAATTTGTACAAAACGGAGGTTAAAAGTGAAGAAAATACCAGCACCAACTAAGATGGGGATAAGGCACCAAGGGCCCCATAGAATTGAGTTGATGTCAGAAACTATCTGAGTAAGTGAATCCATATTCATAAAAATAAAACCTTATTAAAAATTAGTGATGCCGAGTATTACTGAGACCAAAAGAGTAAACATTGTGAGTTTTTCTTAGGACAGTTAATTACAAGCGAGCATCGACTACATCAAGTTTGGCGGAGCCTATTGTACTCTATATTTAAATTTGTCCTAATTTTTAGGATCTTGCACAAAAAGGGGGATAGATATATATGGGCAAAAATAATAATGCCGACAAGAGTCGGCATCATTATAAGGTCGAATTTTGGGAGGGGTTATTTCTTATCGTTATCAGTCCCTACAGCGGCATTCATCTTAGCGTGGATCTTCTTTTTAAAGTAGATTACTACAACAACTAAGATTAAAACACCTAATCCTAGGTAAATTGCAGATTGCACATCGTGAACATAAGACATTAAAAGATCGCGATTATCAGCAAAGAAAAAGCCTAAATAGATCCAAACAGGAACGGAAATTACGGCAGCTAAACCATCCATAAGAATGAAGGTAAAGAAAGATATACGGCGACTCATACCTGCAACGAGGTAGATTGGAGAACGCAATCCTGGTAAGAAACGGGCTACAAATAATAAGCCTAAGCCGTATTTTTTAAATTTTTGTTGAATTTGAGAAAAACGTCTTGGAGAGAGAATCTTTCTAAAGGTACGGATTCTTTGGATACGATAACCAAAGATTCGACCGCCTAAAAACATAGTGCTATCGCCGATAAGTACACCTAAGAGGCCTACAATGCACATAACGTGAGGATTGGTGTAGCCTAAACCTGAAATGATGCCTCCTGAAACTAGGGTAATATCTTCAGGAACTGGTAAGCCAAATCCACATAGAATTAGAATTGCAAAGACAGCGGCATAACCGTATTGAACGAAGAAAGAAACAAGAAAATCTAGCAAAATATAGACCTATATAATTAAAAGATGTTCATAAGCATTTATTTTAACAAATTTGCTTTTGCTTTTGCATATTAGAATTTAGCTCCAGCATAATTAAGCTGAGACCATGCTTCATATGCGACAACTGCCACAGAATTTGAAAGATTTAGACAACGGCTGTTAGGCATCATGGGGATGCGGATCCGTAAGTCCTCAGGAACATGTGCATAGACCTCATCAGAAAGGCCTTCTTTTTCTCTACCGAAAATTACATAATCACCATCTTCAAATTTGAATTGATGATGACAAATATGAGCTTTACTTGAAGAGGCAATTAAACGTTTAGGTTGTTCAGTTTTTAAAAATTGCTCAAAGTTAACATGAACTGTGAGGTTAGCAAGTTCATGATAATCAAGGCCTGCGCGCATGAGTCTTTGATTATCGAGATAAAATCCTAAAGGACCGATAAAGTGTAAGCGGGCTCCACAATTAACACTTAAGCGGATAACATTGCCTGCATTAGAAGGCATTTCAGGTTGATAAAGTACCAAATTGATCATTATGTTGTTCCTTAAAAAATTGCGCTTATTTTAGCGCATTATCTACAATTTATTCCTAAAAAAAGGTTGTAAATTTAAAAAAGAACTATTTTTTTAGCTTATATTTAGGCATTTTTTAAAGCTTGCCTTTAAATTGCGAGGCTAGGTTAAAGGTGATAATATGCAAAGATTATAGTTATGTCTAAATCAACATTAAAAGTTATTTGTAATCAATAAGATATAAACGCACTGATTTTACGATTGGAGGAATTATGTTTTCACGTCCCGCCTTCGGAACGGAAAAGGAACACACTGCTCTTTTAAGAAAAATACTCTTTGCTTGTTCCGTTATCTTTGCTGCAATCTGCTTAGTCTTCATGTTATTTAGTAGCCATGAACAATCACGTGCAATGTCAGGAGAGCTTTTAAATCAAGCAGGAACAAATACCCTTTTAACTAACGAGCAAACTTCATTTTTAGATAAGATTTTTGAGTATTTTGGTGGAGTTTCATATTTATTTCCACTAATCATAATTTATATAACTTATAAATTAGTCTACAAACGCTTATCTTGGCGCGATATAGATTTTTTTGTGATTGGTACTTTTATTGTAGGCTTTAACTTTTTGGTTTTAGGTCTGTGCTCCTTATTATCTGTTTTATTTGTGGCAGGACAGACTGGAGCTGGGGGTATGCTTGGAGATTTTTTGACTATAACTTTATTTCACAGACTCCCAGCACCTATAGCTATGGCTATACCCCTTATCTTAACTTTTTGTGGTTTGTTTTTATTTACTCATAAGACCCCTATATGGTATTGCGAGGCCATCGGTTCTTTTATTTGTAGTTGTATTCCCTTCTTTGATAAAGAAGATGAAGATAAACCCTCAACAGTTGAGGCTCAAGAAGAAAAATTTGATGATGATGGGATCAAAATTACTAAAAGTGTTAAGAAAACTCAAAGCGAGGAGAGAGCGAAGAGCGATGATAAAGCAAATAATGTTGCTCATGATATTGAACCTAGCTTTGGGGATGAAAGTGTAAATTTAAGAGCAAATGACGATAAGTCGGTTTTAGCTGATAAAGAAGAAGCTAAAACTCAAGCCTCTTATGAACCTCCTCGTTTTTATAATGGCCCCTCAGATAAAGCAAACGAGAATAAAAGACGTACACAAGTAAGTCAGGAGCCTTTATTTAAGCCCCAGCAGAAGATTGAGCCTATGTTTAGCTCAGATTTTGGTAATTTACCGAATAGTAATTTTGAGCATGCTGACAAAAATAATTTTGCTCAAGATAATTTTGCACCTCAAGATCAGGCTTATGGTGGTATTGATCATAATCAAATTTACAACCATGATAGTTTTAATGAAGATGGTGCAGATAATATAAATCAAGATAATCGCCCTAGTACCTATATTCAAACCTCAGGTAAAGTTTTTAGCGATAGCAATAACTATAATGAGGATAGGGAGCAAAAAAACACTATCATTCATACTAGTAAGCAAAGTGTAAATTCTCCTAGTTTTAATGACGATGGTGCCACTAAAACAATTGTGACACGTTTTGAAGAAAAGAAAGAAGAGTTAAATGGTGATCCTGTAGAGAATAAAGGTCCAGCAACTATTGTTACTCGTTATGTAGCCGGGGCTGCAAATTTACCCCCAACTGAGGTTGTGGGAAATCCTAATAACCGTAAATCTGCTGTAAGTACGGTAATTACACGTACTCCTGAGGTTAAAGCTGTATTTAACTCTCAAGACGTACAGATGTATGAAAAGGATGAGGCTTTAGGTGGTAGTTTCACTCATCAAGAGGAAGATGAACCTTTTGAAAATAGTGCTTTTATACCTCAATATGAAGAAGAAAAGGAAAATATCATCTCTTTTAATGATGTAAAT
This sequence comes from uncultured Succinatimonas sp., assembly GCA_900548485.1. Classification (GTDB taxonomy): domain Bacteria; phylum Pseudomonadota; class Gammaproteobacteria; order Enterobacterales; family Succinivibrionaceae; genus Succinivibrio. Next base: position 4,181 of record URKL01000016.1, on the reverse strand, counting down.
GAAAATAATCATACTATTGAAGTAGATAAATTATCGGATGCTTTTGTTCCTACCGATATAGGAACTCCAAGTCCTTTAGATAAAGAGCCGGTTGCTTTAATTTCTGAAAAAGATCTTAATTATAATGTTTATAGTCAGGGCACACGTGGCGTTTTACCTCGAGATGATAATGCAAATCTTGAGGTAAATAGAGAGCTCTATGCTTCTCCTGTAGCGGATAAAATTTATGATGAACCTGTAAAAACTAATTATGAAGAGAGAAATGAACCTAGTTTTGGGGATGATTATGAAAGTTCTAGGTTAATCAAGAACGATGAAGATTCATTTAATTATGATAATCATCGTGATGGTTTTGAGGTAGATCCTCAGGAAGGTTCTAAGAGTGTTGATGCTTTTGGTGATTTAAGCGTTAAGCCTGAGGAAAATCCTTTAACTGTATTTCCTACCCAGAAATATTCTTGTGCAACTCAGACTGTACCTAACTTTGAGTACAGTGATTGGCGGCCAGCTTTTTCTTTATTAAAGCTTTCTGATACTAAGGTCATGATGGATGAGGAAACAGTACAAAATGAGATCCGCCTTATCAATAAGTTTATGCATGATTTTAGAATTAAAGCTCATGTTGAACATTATCTATCAGGCCCGGTTGTAACCCAATATGATTTAAGTTTAGAACCTGGAGTTAAGTCATCAACTATCCGTGGTGTACAGATGGATTTAACCCGTAATCTTTTAGTTAAATCTGTACGTATTTTAGATGTTGTCCCAGGTACCCCATATGTGGGATTGGAATTACCTAATCCTAAACGCCAACTAATTACATTAGGTGATGTGGTTACTAAAGATGAATTTATTCATACTAAGGCCTCTTTACCGATTTGTTTGGGTGTAAATGTTGTAGGAAAACCTGTAGTTGCTGATTTAGCACAAGCCCCACATTTGTTAATTTGTGGTACTACAGGCTCGGGTAAATCTGCAGGTGTCAACTCCATGATCTTGTCATTGCTTTTGACCTGTTCACCAGCAGAATTGCGTTTAATCTTGATTGATCCTAAACAAGTTGAGTTTAGCCTTTATGCAGGTTTGCCTCATTTAATTACACCAATTATTACAGAAACTGAACCAGCTTTAGCGGCTTTAGATTGGTTAGTAAGCGAGATGGAGCGTCGTTATACTTTAATTCGTAATATGTGTGTACATACTGTTGATGAGTGTAACACCATCATAAGAGAGGCTGAGGCTGCAGGTCAGGTTGTTTATGATAAATCCTGGACTGCGGATATGGGGGGTACGCCTCCAATTTTGAAGCCTTTACCTAAGATTGTACTTATTATTGATGAGTTTGCTGATTTAATTGCCACCTCAAGTGGTAATAAGAAAGGTTCTCGTAATTTAGAGACTTTATTGCGTCGTATTACTGCTAAAGCTCGTGCTGCAGGTATTCATTTAATTATGGCTACACAGACACCGCGTGCTGAGGTGGTAACAGGTGTAATTAAAGCTAATATCCCTTCACGTATTGCTTATACAGTACAGTCAAGTACAGATTCTCGCGTTATCTTAGATGAACCTGGTGCAGAAAATTTATTAGGCAATGGCGATATGCTAATTAATTATCAGAAGCTTGAAGGTTCAAAAACCTTTAGAGCTCATGGACCATTTGCCTGTAATGATGATGTTAAGAATGTGGTTAAATCTTGGATCGATTATGCCGGAGACCCTGAATATATTGAAGGAGTTACTGATTACGATGATGAGAGCGAGGATGAGCCTCGTCAGGAGGATATTCCTGGTCAAACACCTGGTATAGATAAAATCTTCGATCAGGTTGCTCAATATGCTCGAGAGTACTATTCTCAAAAGCAAAAATCACCACCAATTAGTGATATTCAAGTAAACTTTAATGTAGGTTATGCTCGTGCTAAACGTTTAAAGATGCAATTGATTCGTGAAGGTGTGGTTGAGGATTAAGATGAAAAGATTATTTAAATTTGGCATATTACTAGCTAGTATTTTTAGTATTGGGGTGGGATTTGCAAGTCCTAAAGATGATCTTAAAGCGCGTTTGCAGAGTTTTAAGTCATTAAGCTGTGACTTTTATCAGGAAGTTGTAAAAGCTGATGGAAGTGTAGTTTCAACTTCTAATGGTAAGCTTTTAGTCTCTAAGCCTGATAGACTTATGATGCATACTCAAGCTCCTGACGAGCAGTACTTATTTACAAGAGAGAATTCAGTTTATTTTTATGATCCTTTTGTAAACCAGCTTTCGATCTTTTCAGTGGCAGATTTGAATACAGCACCTTTTTTATTGCTAAATTCAGATGATGATAAACTTTGGGATCAATATGAGGTTAAAGCTCAAGGTCAGAGTTTTACATTAAAGCCTAATGCCTCAAAGGAATTTAAAGAAATTGAGCTTAATTTTAAAGACGAGACTTTTGAGAGCTTAGTTATCTTTATGAAAGATGGCAATAAAAATACCTATAAGCTTTCATCTCAAAGTAATCAGGTAAATTTAAGGGATTTTGAGGTCTTCATTCCTGAGGATGCTGAGGTTGACGATGAGCGTCGATCCTACTGATCTCTTTAGTTTTCAGATGCAAGCGGATGAAGATCTCGCCCAAGAAAAAGCCCGGCAGGATGCAAATCTTACGGATTTTGCGCCTTTAGCGGCGAGGTTAAGACCTCAGACTATAGATGAATATGTAGGCCAAAGCCATCTTTTAGCTAAAGATAAACCATTGCGAATCGCTTTAGATAGAGGTCAGCTCTACTCTATGATTTTGTGGGGGCCACCTGGCGTAGGTAAGACTACCTTAGCCTTACTCTTTGCTAAAGCCTCAAATGCCTATTTTGAGCAATTGCCTGCAGTAACCTCAGGTATTAAAGATATAAGAGAGGCTATTGATAAGGCTAAATTACGTAAAATGCGTAATACGAGAACTTTATTATTTGTTGATGAAGTTCATAGGTTTAATAAATCCCAACAAGATGCTTTTTTGCCACATATTGAAAATGGCACAATTATTTTTATTGGTGCTACTACTGAAAATCCCTCCTTTAGCGTCAATCAAGCTTTATTATCACGAGCTCGAGTTTATGTTTTAAAAAAGCTTACAGAAGAAGAGTTAAATAAACTTTTAGATTTAGCTTTGCATTCTGAAAAAGGGCTTTTAAAGGAAAAGATTAAGCTTGATGAAAAAGCGCAGAAAAATTTAGTGGAATTAGCCGATGGAGATGGCAGGCATCTTTTAAATCTTTTAGAGATGGCCTCTGAATTAGCAGCTCCTTTAAAAAGTGGGGAAAAGCTGATTACCAATGCCATGGTAGGAGCAGTGGCTGGGCGTAGATTATTAAATTACGACAAGGGTTCAGATGCTTTTTATGAGCTTATTTCAGCTTTTCATAAATCAGTACGTGGTAGTGCCCCAGATGCGGCTTTATATTGGTATGCACGTATTTTAGAGGCTGGTGGCGACCCTTTATATGTGGCAAGACGTTTATTAGCAATTGCCACTGAGGATGTAGGTTTAGCCGATCCACGGGCGATGACGGTAGCTTTAAATGCTTGGGATATATTTGAGCGAGTTGGAGCTTATGAAGGGGAGAGGGCTATTGCTGAGGCTACGGTCTACATGGCTTTAGCTCCTAAGAGCAATCATTTATACACGGCTTTTCATAAAGCTCGAGAAGATGCCATTGCTACAGGTCGCTTAGAAGTACCTCTTTATTTGCGTAATGCCCCAACTAAGCTTATGGAAGATTTAGGCTATAAAAGTGGCTATCGCTATGCTCATGATTTTCAAGGGGCTTATGCTGATGGCGAATGTTTTTTCCCTGAGGAGTTATGTGGTACTGTATATTACGAACCCTCAGATAGAGGTCTTGAGGCGGCTTTAGAACGTAAACGTCAATATCTAAAAGATAGAGATAGACTTTCAGAAAATAGACGTTATCCTTTAGGCTATGTAGGCAGAAAAACTGTTCATAAAGAACAAGAAGATAAAAAAATTGCAGATGATCTTTAGTTTTAGCTTGTATCTTGAGTTTTAAGATTAAATTTAATTTTTTTATCAAAATTTAGGCACACAAAACCTCGTACTTAAGTTTAAGGATGTAGTGGGATGATTAGAAAAATGAAATTTTTCTAATCCGGTGTGTTCTGCTGTTCTATATATTGT
>URKL01000015.1 GCA_900548485.1 uncultured Succinatimonas sp. | reverse complement strand
ATAGAACGAAGGATTGGATGCTTCATAAAGATTCAGGCCAAAGCTTAAACTGTTCTACTAAAAAACGGCTCTCTTCTTCAAAACGCTCAGGAACAGTAACTATAACCTGCTTTACTAAACTCTTAATATCCGGACCAAACATAGGGTGCAAGCCTAATACGGCTCCCTGATGATATTCCATCATAGCCTTTACAATAGGATCTTTTACTGAAGTAAAATCGCATAAGATCATATCTTTACGTAATAGAGGAGCTAACTGCTTGATAACATCAATGGTGATATCAATCGGAACTGTAACAATTACAACTTTGGCATTTTTTAAATACTCAGGAGCTTTATCCCAACCTCGATGACCAAAGGTATGGACTACATAACCTGAATTTTCAAAATACTGTGTAAATATACGTCCCATGCCACCATTACCACCAACAATGACTACTTCACCATCACCTTTTAAGGTTTTAGCAAAGGTTCCAATGCCATTGCTACGATAAGATTCACGCAGAAGTCGTCTCCATAAATCGGTAGCTAAATTCTCAGGCAATCCTTGTTCCTGAGCATATTCTTCAACATGAGATAAAATCGCATTTTCGCGATTAACAGAATAAGCTGCAGCCCCCATGTTATTTTTAATCACACTAGCTTTTGCTACTAACTCACGACGAAGTTTTAGTTTTAATACCAATTCCTCATCAAGCTTGTCGATTTCAGAGCGTATCTCTTCTAAATTATTTTGATTCATAAACTTTTAAATACTATCAATTTCATCTAAATACGATTCAACATTCTCATCACTCTGTTGCTCTTGCATAGAGGCATTAGGATTTACCTTACCCTCGGTATACATTAAATATACTTGTCTGGTTGCAATATAAGGGTCAAAAGCATTATCAACAACACTTTCCTGAGGAATAAGCTTTGATCTGTCATGTACAGTTTCCACAGTCCATAAAATGGCACTAATCCAGGGATTACCCATAATGTAATAAGGCCAATTATCAATAGCATCAGCATGGGCACTACGCTCTGTATATGGACCTAAAATCGGCATCATCATATACATACCTTGATCCATGCCAGCTTTGCCAAAAACTGTATCCATAGTCATCTCTCGATAATCAAGCCCTATATAAGAGGCAACATCAACCAAACCTAAAATGCCTAAAGTTGAGTTTATAGCCAAACGTGAAACTGATACCCCAGATGATGACAAATCACCTACAAATAAATGGTTAACGCTATTGTTTATATCTTGCAGATTTTGAAAGAAATTACCCACACCACTTTGAATAGGATCTGGCAATTTAGCATAAGCGTGAGCTACAGGACGTAAAAGATAACGATCTAATACATAGTAATTAGGGTACCAACCTACATATCTAAAAAAAGGATCTACAGAATCAATAGAATTACCAGCTAAAACTGTCAAACCATAAGAATAATCCTTTTCACTAGCAACGACTGAAATTTGGCGTGGAGCCATAGGATTGTAAGTTGAATGAGCTGCCATCGCAGTTGTGGATAAACCCATCATAAAAATTGCTGTAGCAAGTGCTTTAATAGCTTTCATATAAACCTCACATGTGTCTTAGAATTGTACACGATATTCACATCTGACTTAATATCAAACCTCAAAAGTCAATGTCTTTTCATTGATTTTAAAGAGATATTTAAAGCATTCTCCCAGCTTAAAACAAAGATCTAAATTTTTTTGGTATGATTAATATAAAAACTTATTCTCAGCGTAACAATAATTATGGAAAACTTAACTACTGATATCCACAATCATGCTGATATATCAGTAAACTTAAACACTACTGATAATAAAAATTTTAGTTTAAATTTTTCTGAAACAGAAAAATTTATTGATTATTTATTAACCAATAAATCCTTATTACCACCAAGCTTACAGCAATCCTTATTAGGATTAATCGCACAATTACAAAAGCTTTTAGTCAATAAAGATAGTGATAAAGATAATACTTTATCCCTAAAACGCTTATGTTTGACCTTAATTGAACGTGATCCTAATTTACAAGATCGAGTAGCTCAAGATCTATCATCATCAAAAAAACTTATCTGTACTAAAGACGCTAAAGAAGAGCTTTTAAAAAGACTGCAAAATTTAAGTCCAAGTTTTAGTGAAAACACTAAAAGCTTAGCCTCTTTATTGCGTTTTTTATGTGAAATTCTCTTAAACCTTACCAATAAAAAACTCTTAGGGGCTGGACTTGAGCACGATTTGATAAGTGCTAATATCGCTATTCCTCGATATAACTTAGGTATTAAACATCAAATTTGCGCTGAAAGAATTTTGCAAGCCTCCTTAGCTTATATTTGTCTAAATCAACAGGATTATCTTTTAGATTTAGCAAAAAAAACTAAAGAGATTAACAAAGTTCCCAAAAAAAGAATTGATTCTCAAAGAACTACAGCACAAATCATGACCCATTACCTAAGACGGGCTTTAGAAGAATTTCCTGAAGGCACAAACTATCTTGATACCTTAAAGTACAATAAAAAAGATGAAGAGGTAAAAAGATATCAAGACGATCTCTCAGAGCAAACAGCAAAACGCATTCATGACATTATTGCAAAAGCTGCTAATATAGCTAAAGCAGGCAATCTTATAGAAAATAAAGATCCAACTATAGCCTCTTCCTTTGAAGCTCGGGCTACAGAGCGCCATCATTTAGCCAAAACTCTCAATGATAAAAAAGACGATCTCAAATCTGATGCTTCACAACTGTCATTAAAAGAATTAGCTGCTAGAGCTTCACGTCTACAAGAGCAATTTCGTAAAGAACGTCAGCGTTTAGCATCTGAAGGTAAATTACCAGATCCGGCAAAAATGCCTCAACCACCTAAAGCACCAGTAAAATCTATAGCTAAAAATCAAGAAGAGAGAGAAATCTTGCCTCGGGAAATCGAATCAACAGGAGATCCTAAACAAGATCAGATCTTGCGCTCTTTAAGCTCACTTGCAAGTCGCTCTCAAGTTGTCGCAGCTTCTATAAAAGCTCAACAAAATCCTCATAATAGCGATCTTAAAGAAAAAGACTAAATCTCCTTTCTAAGCCCTTCATAGAAAATGAAGGGCTTTATCTCTAATATTGAGGTACTGTCTGCGGAGTATAAACTTTAACCTCATCATAAGTCTGTCCACAGCTTGAATCTACATAACGGATCTTATCTGTACGTACAGGCAATAAAGTCAAACCACTTATACGACAATTATCTGAGACAATATTTCCGCTTTGATTGAAATTAACAAATTTAATTCCCTGAGGACGTTTTAACTCAAGTGAATTTACTCCACGGCGTTCAAGATAAGCTCCATAGACTCGCATAGCTCCAGAACTACCAAAAAGACCTGTAGATTTATTGTCATCAAAGCCTACCCATGTTGAGACAGCTTCATCTGAATCAATACCTATTGCCCAAGTATCACGATTATCATTAGTAGTACCTGTCTTAGTTGCAATATTCTTATCAGGGAACATTTTACCTATACGTCTACCTGTACCTGTACGTGTTGCCTCGGTCATAACATAAAGAGTTAAGAAAGTATCCCTAGAATCTAAAGTAGGCTTACCTCGAGTATTAGCTTGCTCATAAACAATTTCGCCATTTTTTACTACAGTTCTCAATGTAGTGAGATCTTGATAAACACCATCTGTAGCCATTGAACAATAAAAAGCATTTACCTCATATGGAGTAAGCTCAATTGTTCCTAATAGCATAGAAGGATAAAGTGGAATATTTTGTTTAATACCTACAGCCTTCATTGTCTGTGCTACATGGTTAAGGCCAACTCTCATACCGATCTTAACTGTAGGGACGTTTAAAGAACGTGCCATAGCTTTGTATACAGCAATAGGGCCTCTAAACTTCTTATCATCATTCTTAGGTTGCCATAATTGTCCAGATGACAGTTTTACTGTGATAGGACTGTCTTTTACCATAGTACCTAGATGAATACCATTATGGAAAGCAGTTAAATACACTAAAGGTTTAATTAAAGATCCTACCTGGCGTCGACCTTCAACCACACGATTAAAACCCTCATATTGAGGTGTACGACTACCCACAACTGCCGCAACTTCAGCACTACGCCAAGAGCTTACAACCATTGCAGCTTCTAAACCTTTTCGTCCTGTCTGCTTTTCAATACTATCAAGTTCCTCTTTCACAGCTATCTCAGCTGCTTGTTGCGCTTGAGGATCTAAACTTGTAAAAATCTTAATGCCATTACCAGACAGAAAATCTTGGCCAAAACGTTGGGAAATTTCTCGCTTTAAAACACCCATAAAAGCAGGGGTCTTTGAATAATTCATAGTACCGCGTTTAATTACCCCTAAAGGACGAGCTGAATATTGTTCAAATTGAGCTTGAGAAATTAGACCACGATTACGCAATACACCTAATACAGTATTACGGCGTTCTAAAGCAAGTTCTGGATTGCGCCATGGATCGTATAAAGATGGTCCTTTAATAATGCCAACTAAAAGTGCTATCTGTTCTTGAGTCAACTCAGATACAGGCACACCGAAATAAAAATAAGAGGCCAAACCAAAACCATAAATGCCAGCATTGCCATTTTGACCTAAATAGATTTCATTTAAATAAGCTTCTAAAATTTGATCTTTTGAATAACGATGATTCATCACCATCGCCATGATCATTTCTTTAAATTTACGCGAATAACTACGCTCACCTGAGAGAAAATAATTCTTAACTAACTGCTGAGTAATAGTTGAGCCACCCTCAACTACATGACCTGCTATCATATTTTTAAAAAAGGCTCTAAAAATAGCAAAGAAATTCACACCTAGATTGCTATAAAAAGAGCGATCTTCAATTTCTATTAAAGTATTTACTAAGGTCTGAGGAACTTCATCTAACTGAATAAAGATGCGATCTTCCTTAGGATCGATACGATTGATACGATCTAAAAGCACCGGATCCATACGTACATAGCCTAAATCTTGACGGCTATCAGCATTTACGATCCTTGCAATACGTGAGCCTCTAAATTGCACCATCAAAGAGATCTTGCCTTCTTCACCATCTGGAAAAGCAAAAGCACGTCTTATGATAACTATCTTGCCACTCTTTTTATTTACAGCATATTCACCTGGTTTTTGAGGACTTTGTACTTGACGATATTTCAAGAGTTTTAACTCATAAACCATCTGCTCTAAAGAGATTTTTTGATCAGGGTAAAGCTCTAAAGGACGAGAATAAACTACAGCGGGTAATACCCAACGATCATCTACTTCAAACTCAGATAAAACTAGTGAATCAAAATAAATAAACAAAAGGCCGAATAAAGCAATTCCAACTACACCTAACTTTAAAGACCAACTCAAAAGACGCTGTTTAAAAGTCTTTTTTGTTTTTTTAGGATCTTTTTTGGGCGGCTGATTGGAAAAATTACGCTTATCATTTTCCATTTTAGGCCTATTTATACCCATTTCCTCTCCATCTGTTGGAGAAAATGCTGTAATTGAATTATTTTGTTGGTCGTTTTGATACATTTTTATAGATCTTATTTAGAGAATTTCATGCAATTATATCAGAGAGCTTTTAAGCAAAAATTCAATATTTTGATATAGCTTAGGAAAGAGTGAAAAAAAAACGCATAAGTTCTAAAAAATGAAACATTTACTTGATACCAATGATGAGATCTAGCATAATCTAACGCTTAAAAGCACCCCAAGCTTCTTTGGCGTTGCTGAATATATTATCTATATTTAAGTAGAAGAGAATAAGCGCATAAAAAAGAGGAAGGACATTATGGCTTCAGAAGATAAAAATACATACGATAATCTCGCCTCTATGGGTCCTTTGGCAATTGCAGGTGTCGAGCCCTATAAAGAGCAACCAGGTGAAGAATACATGAATGACCGTCAAAAAAGTCATTTCAGAAAAATCTTAACTGCCTGGAGAGACATGTTGCGCTCTGAAGTTGATAGAACTGTAGGCCACATGAAAAATGAGGCTGCCAACTTCCCAGATCCTTTAGACAGAGCCTCTCAAGAAGAGGAATTCGCCTTAGAATTACGTGCTCGTGACCGTGAGCGTAAGCTTATCAAAAAAATAGAAAAGACTTTAAATAAGATCGATCGTGATGAATTTGGTTACTGCGATCAATGTGGAATTGAGATCGGTATTAAGCGTTTAGAAGCTCGCCCGACAGCAGATCTCTGCGTCGACTGCAAAGCATTAGCAGAAATAAAAGAAAAGCAGTTAGAGGGCTAAATTCTAAACTGTGTATATAGGCAGATTTGCTCCTACTCCTAGTGGAAGCTTACATTTAGGATCAATCTGTACAGCTTTGGGTGCGTATTTACGCGCCCGAAGCCTTAATGGCAAAATTATTTTACGTATTGAAGATCTCGATACTCCTCGTTGCCCGCCACAAGCGACACAACAAATTTTAAATGATCTAAATACCTTAGGTTTTCATTTTGATGATGAGATCATTTTTCAGTCGCACCACATTCATCGTTACCAAGAAATCCTTAATAAACTTATTGAGAATAATAAGGCTTATTATTGCAATTGCACTAGGCACAGTTTAAAAGAAAAAGCTTGTCAATGTTATTTACACAAGCTTAATGAAAAAGAGGCCTACAGTGTACGTTTTCACAGCTCTTTAGCTTTAGAAAAGCATTTTTTTGATGAACTTTTAGGAGATTGTCAAACTCATTTTGATGACATACATATAGCCTTAAAACGTGCCGACGGAATTTTCTCTTATAATTTTGCTTGTGTTATTGATGATATTGATGAGAAGGTAACTGAAGTTGTACGAGGAGCCGATCTTATCGATATGACTCCAATTCAAAAGCTTGTATATCGAGAATTAAAGCAAGATGTCCCAGCTTATCTACATCTGCCTTTAATCAAAATAAATGATAATCTTAAATATTCAAAGCAAAACCATGCTATCTCGGCTTTAAAATTAGGCAGTCCGCAAATGGTTTTACTAAAATGCTTAAAACTTTTAAATCAAGACACTTCTTTTTATAAAGCAGGCATGAGTGTTCAAAATATTATTTTTTGTGCCACTCAAGGCTTTAATCTTCAAAAAATTCCTACCCACGATCTGATTGTGACACTCTAAACTTTAATTAAAATTTACAAAAAAAGCTTAGAATTATAAAAATAAAGCTTGATTTAAAGCTAAAACTGCTCTCTTTTTAAATTAAGCTTTAATTTGATATAATATATAAGTTTTTATAGAAATAATTTTGACAAGAAGTGTCAGTTTTACATACTGAGGTAGCATAAAATTACAGTCTTAAATCCGGATCTTACAGAGCTTTTAATGCGCAATAAAGCTCAAGTAAAGAAAAAAGGATCCGCCAAATTAGTGTTAACCAAAGACATGCATGGGATCAGTCGTCAAAAGATCTCTCCTAAAGCACTATCCGTAATCGAACGCTTACAAAATGCGCACTATAAGGCCTACCTTGTTGGTGGCTGTATACGTGATCTTTTAGTAGGAAAGACCCCTAAGGATTTTGATGTCTCTACTAATGCCACTCCAGAACAAGTCCGTAAGGTTTTTGATAACTCGCGCATTATTGGTAGACGTTTCAAAATTGTACATGTAGTTTTTGGTAAAGAAATCATCGAAGTTACTACCTTTAGAGGTGATAGTAACAACCTTAAAAACAAAAAGTTACGCGTAAGTTCCGACTCAGGTATGCTTGTTCGTGACAATGTCTATGGCAAGGATATTGACGAGGATGCGACTCGTCGTGATTTCACTATTAACGCTATCTATTATGATAGTCATAATGAAACTGTCTTAGATTTTCATGGTGGCCTATATGATTTAAACGCAGGTGTTATTGATATTATAGGCGATCCACAAACTCGTTATTTAGAAGATCCTGTACGTATTATTAGAGCTCTTCGTTTTAGCGCTAAATTAGGCTTTAAACTTTCAAAACGTACGTCAGATCCCATCTCAAAATTAGCAGAAAGCCTCAAAGAGGTCTCTAATGCGCGTATGTTTGAGGAGGTCAATAAGCTCTTCTTAACAGGTCACGGTTCTGAAAGCTTTAAGATCTTACGCTCATTCCATATTTTTGAGATTTTATTCCCAGGTCTTGAAGAATTTTTAGAAAATCAGAGTTTTATTGACTTCGTTGACTATTCTCTAAAAAGTTCAGATAAGCGTTATCATCAAGATAAGCGAAATACTCCGCATTTCTTATATTCAGTACTATTATGGACTCAATTTGAAAAACTCATGTATGAGCTTCAAAACTATAATGAGTGCTCCATAAATCCAGTATCCATGCGTGATTTAGCTTATATTGCTTTTAACCAGGTCATGAAACAGCAATCTATAATGACAGCTATTCCTATGGTGTTCTCAGAAAACATTCGTTCTTTATGGATGAATCAATATATGCTGATGAATATCACTAATAAAATTCAGGTGGAAAAACTAGCTAAGACCACTATGTTCCGAGCCGCTTATGACTTCTTAGTTTTAAGAGCTCGTTTTGAACCTAGTTTAGCTCTTTATGTAGATTTCTGGCTTCCTTATTATGAAGAAAGCGCTCGTCAAGCTAAACTTTTACGAGAAGAGCGCAATAACAAGCTTAAACGCAAAAAAGAAGATCGTAAAAAGGATAAACGTAGCCATAAAATTAATCCTGCTATGGCTGAATTTTCTAAGGAAAAGAAAGCTGAGGTTAATGATCGTTTAGCGAAAGCCCGCGCTTGGCGTGCGGCTATGAATTTGGATCCATAATGGCACAAGCTTATATAGGCCTAGGTTCAAACCTAGGCAATAGTCTTATCACTTTAAAACAAGCTCTTGAAAGACTAAATCAAAATCAGAAGATGGAGGTTATCAAAACCTCCTCTTTTTATAAGACCTCACCTGTAGGTTATAAAGATCAGGATGATTTTGTAAATGCGGTAGCTCTACTTGAAACATCATTACCGCCTCTTGAGTTATTAGATCATCTTTTAAATCTAGAACAAGAGTTTAAACGAGTTAGATTATTTAAAAATGGTCCTAGAACATTAGATTTAGATCTGTTGTTATATGACAATCTCATTATGGATACGAGTAAACTTATCTTACCGCATCCTAGAATGTGTGAACGTGCTTTTGTCTTAGTACCATTAAATGAAATTGCACCGACACTCATAATTCCTAAGAGTGAACGTGTGGTAAATAGTTTTTATGCATCCTTAAACGATGCTGAGTTAAAAGACGTGAGATTATTAGAGCATGCCTAAAGCAAGTCCTGTTGCAATATCTTTGATTGTGGGTTTAGGAAATCCAGGCTCACAATATGAACATACCCGCCATAATGTCGGTGTTGATTTCTTAAATATGTTAAGTGAGAAATATAAAATTGACATGCGCCCGGAAAAGAATTTTATGGGCATTGCCGGTCGTGGTTATATTGGCGATAATGAAATAAGATTACTATTCCCTACCACTTATATGAATGAAAGTGGCAGATCTGTAAGTGCTTTAGCTAGTTTTTATAAGATCAAAGCTGAAAATATTTTGGTACTTCATGATGATCTTGATTTGCCTCCAGGATCAATGCGTTTAAAACGAGGTGGTGGCCTTGCAGGACATAATGGCTTAAAAAGCATTACTGCCTGTTTAGGAAACAATCAAAATTTCTATCGTTTACGCTTTGGTATCGGTAAACCTCCTTCACATGAGGTGATTAATTGGGTTTTAGGTCGCCCTGATCGTCAACAACACGAACTTATTGACGCAGCAATGATAAAAGCCTTAATGACTATGGATACTCTTTTTGCGCAGGGATTAGATAAAGCCACTGCTGCAATCAACGGATTTAAACCACAATTGGAGGAATAAATGGGTTTTAACTGTGGTATTGTCGGTTTACCTAATGTCGGTAAATCAACTCTTTTCAATGCCTTAACTAAGGCTGGTATTGCTGCGGAAAATTTTCCTTTTTGCACAATTGAGCCTAATACAGGTATTGTTCCGGTACCCGATAAGCGTTTAGATGCAATTGCCGCTATCGTCCATCCTGCAAAAATTGTTCCTGCTGCTATGGAATTTGTGGATATTGCCGGCTTAGTCAAAGGTGCATCTAAAGGCGAAGGCTTAGGCAATCAATTTTTAATGAATATCCGTGAAACTGACGCCATCGCTCACGTTGTGCGTTGCTTTGACGATGAAAACGTAATTCACGTAAGTGGCAAGGTTAATCCTGTAGCAGATATTGAAGTCATCAATACAGAATTGGCTTTAGCAGATTTAGAGGTTGTCGAAAAAGCTTTAGCTCGTCTTGAAAAACGCGCTCGCACCGGTGGTGATAAAGAAGCTTTAGCTCAGGTAGTAGCTTTAGAAAAATGTCGTCCTGCTTTAGAAGAAGGTCTGATGTTACGCTCAGTTGAGTTTACTCAAGCTGATTTAGATGCTATGCGCAATTTTAGCTTCCTAACTTTAAAGCCTATGATGTACATTGCTAATGTAGCTGAAGATGGCTTTGAAAATAATCCTTATTTAGACGCTGTACGTGAAGTAGCTAAAAAAGATAATTCTGTAGTTGTCCCTGTATCTGCCTCTATTGAAGCTGACTTAGCCTCAATGGATGAAGCTGATAGACGCGAGTTTATGGATAGTTTAGGTATCACTGAACCAGGACTTAACCGTGTTATTCGTGGCGGTTATAAGCTCTTAGGTCTACAGACTTTCTTTACTGCAGGCCCTAAGGAAGTACGTGCTTGGACCGTAAGAGTGGGGGCTACAGCTCCTCAAGCTGCAGGTCGTATTCACTCTGACTTTGAAAGAGGCTTCATCCGTGCTCAAACTATTGCTTATGAAGACTTTATCAAATATAACGGTGAAGTTGGCTGTCGTGAGGCTGGTAAATTACGCTCAGAAGGTAAGGACTATATAGTTCAAGATGGAGACCTTTTTGAGTTCTTATTTAACGTGTAAAGACACAAAATACATATGAATTACAAATAATTCTTAAATTCATACTCAAAACGGCATGATTTTCTCAAATTATGCCGTTTATTTTTTCCTTTTTAGCCACAAAAAACCCCGTCATCAAATTGATTACGGGGTTCGTGTTATTTGTTAGTTTTTAGTCAAGATTTTCACTAAGATTTTCACTATCTTCACTAAGACTTTCACTATTGACAATATAAACGTCACCCTTAATCTGCTCTAAAACTAATTCTGAGGCAGAGGAGTCAATAGAACCGAAGAATGAGCTCTTAGGAGTTGTTCCCATACATACCATACGAGCTTGCAATTTATCGCAAAGACGCGGAATTTCCTCATCAATACGCCCCTCTAAAACATGAACATTCTCAAGTGGAATGCCATGATTCTGAGCAAACTCATCAACAATTACCTGATGAATATCGCGACGACCTATAGAGCCTGAAGCGGTAATAATTTTTGAAACACTAGTATTACCTGACATCAAGCCACGATTTAAAGGAGAAACGCAATTTGCCACATGAACAACACCATTGAAATGATCGGCAAAGCCTTTAGCTGACTTAAATAAGTATTCATCAAGCTCTTCAATATGATTAGCCTCTTCAAAATCAATTGCCAATAAAATAGCTGTGCCTAAGCTTGCTGTAGAATTAGCATCCTTTACTACTAATAAAGGAACTGGGCAACAACGCATAATTGAACAATCAATAGTATTGATAAATAAATCTTTAATTGAATTGCGCTTATTTGCAGAAATAATAGCTAAATCATATTCTCCTGAAGCACATTCTGCATTAAAAGCACCAGGAATATCTTTATCAAAAATAACCTTTAAAGACAGATGCTGAATGTTCGGGCAAGTTTTAGCTAGCATTTCAAACTCGCTCTTAGCTGAGGCTAATAACTGCTCTTGATTGTCATCATCAAAATCATTGATGACACGTATAGCAACTACCTCAATAGAAGGAGCAAATCTGGCATACTGCGAAGCGCGGTCTAGAGCCGGCTGCTTTTCTCCTATCTTCAGCAGCACTGCAAATTTTCCTTTCTTTTCAGTCATCATGGACTCCTTTATTTTGTTTTAATTATATAGGTAGTCTTATTCGCCACTACCTTGATCATATATTATGTTTATTTTTTAAAAAGTTAATGGTTTAAGATCTCATTTTATGGATATTTCTTGCAAAAAATATGCAAGTAAAATTTTTTATATTATTGTAATTTTTGCAATAAAGCACTTTATATATTGCATTTTTTGCTATAAACTTTTGTCATAATTTACAATCTCCCAAAAACTCTGAATATTTTGAGAATTGCACCTAGAAAAAGATAAAAAGTGTAAAGGATTTATTACCATGACTGAACGTACTTTAGTATGGAAAAACGCAACATTTAGCATCAATGACGATCTTTGTGTAAATTTAGGCAATCTTACTATCACCCCTTCTGACTTAATTGTCCTTATAGGTGGCAACGGTAGTGGTAAAACTTCCTTAGCGCGAGCTCTTAATGCAGAACTTCCTTTAAAAAACGGCGAAGCTCCTGAAAATTATCATCCCGTCTTAGTGTCTTTTGAAAAGCAAATGCAACTTTTAGAAGATGACTATAAAATGCGTAATAATGATAATGCCTCTGAGGAAGAGGCTTTTGGTATTACGCCAAATAAACTCTTCGCTAATGCAGATCCTAATGTTTTAAAAGATGTAATTGCAGGAATGCATCTTGAAAATTTATTAGATACACCTATCCGTCAACTCTCAGGTGGTGAAGGACGTAAGGTTCTATTAACTAAAGCACTCTGTTCAAAACCTAACCTGATTATTTTCGATACTCCTTTTGATGCTCTAGATGTGCAAACTAGAACTGAACTTTTAAAGCTTATCGATGAGATCCATGTTAAATATAAGACCCCAACTATTTTAATTGTTAATCGTCCAAGTGAAATCCCTGAGACCTTAACAGCCATGGGTATCATTCAAAATTTACAAATCACTAAGATCTCTTCTAGATCTGAAATTGAAAAAGATCCTGATGCAATTGCTCTTTTAGGTAACGCCAAATTACCCGATATTACCCTACCACAAACTCCTAAAAAGTTTGCTCTTAAAACCTTAAAAGACGATACCATCGTAAAATTAAATGAGGTCACGGTTGCTTATTCAAGAGTAGTTTTAGATAAGCTTAATTTTGAGGTCAAACGTGGTGAACATTGGCAGATCATAGGACCTAATGGAGCTGGCAAATCCACTCTTTTATCTTTAATTACTGGCGACAATCCTTTAGTTTATGCTAATGATGTAACTGTCTTTGGCTATAAACGTGGCTCAGGTGAGAGCATTTGGGACATAAAAAAATACTATGGCTTAGTCTCAGGTGCCTTACACTTAGATTATCGTGTTAGTGCTCCGGCAATAAATGTCGTTCTCTCGGGATTTTATGATTCAATAGGTCTGTATCATCAACCCTCAGATGAGGAATTAAGTACAGCTAGAGCTTGGCTTAAACTTGCCGCTTTAGATAAGCAAGAACATCAATCATTTAAAACCTTATCTTTTGGTCAGCAACGCATGCTCTTGATCATAAGAGCTTTAGTTAAAAATCCGCCACTACTTATCTTAGATGAGCCTTTACAAGGCCTAGATGGCTATGCACGAACCTTAGTTAAGGCCTTTATCACCTATATTATGAAAAATGGCCATACCTCAGTACTCTTTGTCTCTCATCATAAAGAAGACACCCCAGAGGCGATTGTGGAGCATATCCATGAGCATCCAAAGGCGAAGGCACGCACCTTGTTT
>URKL01000014.1 GCA_900548485.1 uncultured Succinatimonas sp. | reverse complement strand
GAAAGGGGCAAATGGAAGTGGTGAGAGAAGTGATAGAGGACGAACTTCATCTGGACATAAAAACATTAATTATTAATTATTTTTTTTTTTCTTGAAAATAAAATTAGATTTGTGTATAATCACATAGATATTCTGTGTTCATCACACTACCCTTAACGGTCAGGGGAATTTGACCGAGGGAAGCACTCAAAGTGGTGCGCTATTACCCATAATTTAGAGGAATACCTCAAATGGCAAAGAAAGTAACTGCCTATATTAAGTTACAAGTTGGTGCAGGTAATGCTAATCCTGCTCCTCCAGTTGGTCCGGCTCTCGGCCAGCACGGTGTTAACATTATGGAATTCTGCAAAGCCTTCAATGCAAAAACTGCAAAGATGGAAAAAGGCTTGCCGGTTCCGGTTATCATTACTGTTTATTCTGATAAGTCTTTCACCTTCGTTTCTAAGAGTACCCCTGCTTCTTTCTTAATTAAGAAAGCTGCTGGCTTAAAGAGCGCTTCTCACAAGCCGGGTATCGAAGTTGCAGGTAAGATCACCATGGCTCAGTGCCTTGAGATCGCCAAAGAGAAAGACCAGGATATGACTGGTGCTGACGTTGAAGCTTCTGCTCGTTCAATTGCTGGTACTGCTCGTTCCATGGGCATTCAGGTGGAGGAATAATAATGGCCAAAGTTTCAAAACGCCTGAAAGAGATTCGTGCTGCAGTTGACAAGACCAAGGTTTACTCTGCAGTTGAAGGTTTCGATCTGTTAAAGCAGACTGCCAAGGCTAAGTTTAACGAGAGCGTTGATGTTGCAATTCAGTTAGGCATTGATGCTACTAAGTCTGATCAGAATGTTCGTGGTGCTACCGTTTTACCTAATGGTACTGGTAAGACCGTTCGTGTTTTAGTGTTCACTCAGGGCGAGTTAGCCGAGCAGGCAAAGGCAGCTGGTGCTGATCATGTTGGTATGGACGAGTTAGCCGCTGAGATCAAGAAAGGCTTTATGGACTTCGATGTTGTTATTGCTTCTCCGGACGCAATGCGTGTTGTAGGTCAGTTAGGTCAGATCTTAGGTCCGCGTGGTTTAATGCCGAACCCTAAGGTTGGTACTGTTACTCGTGATGTTACCACTGCCGTTAAGAATGCTAAGGCAGGTCAGGTACGTTACCGTAATGATAAGGCTGGTAATATCCAGACCTCTATTGGTAAGGCCTCTTTCACCGCCGAACAGCTTACCGAGAACCTCAATGCTTTAGTTGCTGCCATTATCAAACAGAAGCCGGCTGCTGCTAAGGGTGCCTTCATCAAGAAGATCGCAGTTTCTACCACCATGGGTGTTGGTTTAACTGTCGATAAGAACTCCTTGAAGGCTGAGCAAGCTATCGCTGCTGAATAATCAGCAAGTGCGTGGATACTAGCACTTTAAAAGATTTTGGAAGGGAGCATATCCCACCAAAGACCGCAGGGGGAAGTATCCTTAATCATCCTGCGTAGGCGGAGATTAGCTCCAGGAATATATTTCCTTGGAACTGATTTTTCCGGTAGTCCCCGTTTGGGGTTAAGTCCAATAGTGGACATTCCAGGAGTCACTGCTAAAAATGGCAATGAAAATCGAAGACAAAAAGGCAATTGTTGCCGAAGTCGCCGAAGTCGCCAAGAAAGCTGTGTCAGCTGTCACCGCTGATTCTTGTGGTATTCCTGTAGCCAAGCTGACTGCGTTACGTAAAGAGGCTCGTGCTAACAATGTTTATTTACATGTTGTACGTAATACTCTTTTAACCCGTGCGTTAGAAGGCTCTGAGTTCGAGTGCATTAAAGATAGTTGCAAGGGTCCGACCATTATCGGTTTGTCTCTTGAGCACCCGGGCGCTGCTGCACGTATCTTCAAAGAATTTGCTAAAAATTGCGACACCTTCAAAGTTAAAGCTTTAGCTTTTGAGGGTAAAGCATATGACGGCAAAGACATTGATGTTCTTGCTACCTTACCTACTTACGATGAAGCTATCGCTAAACTTCTTGCAACTCTCAAAGAAGCTGCTGCTGGTAAACTCGTACGTACTCTCGCCGCATTGGGCGATAAATTGGCTGAAGGCGGCGAAGCTGCCCCTGCTACTGAGGCTTAATAGCCTGCGATTTTTTTTAGGCTTTGCCTAGTTGTTAAATAAAGGAATATATAAAATGGCTTTATCTAAGGATGAAATCATTGAGGCTATTGCTGCCTTATCTGTAACCGAAGTTGTTGAACTCGTTAAGGCTATGGAAGAGAAGTTTGGTGTTTCTGCTGCCGCTGCTGTTGCTGCTGCTCCTGCTGCTGCCGCTGCTGCTGAAGAGAAGACCGAGTTCGACGTAGTTCTTAAGGAAGTTGGTGCTAACAAGATCGCCGTCATCAAGGCTGTCCGTACCGCTACTGGCTTAGGCTTAAAGGAAGCTAAGGACTTAGTTGAGTCTGCTCCTGCTAAGATCAAGGAAGCTATGCCTAAGGAAGAGGCTGATGCTTTAGTCAAGAGCTTAACCGACGCTGGTGCAAAGGCTGCTGCTGAATAATTCAGCTAATGCTCTTACATAAATTGGTTCGCACCGAACCAATTACGGTTCGACCGTAACTTCAAATCAAACCCGCTCCTCCATTTATGAGGGGGCGGGTTCGGTGCCTGATAAGACACAAGATGCCAAGGCATCCCATACCGGAAACAGATCAATCAGAGGATCCCCTATCCATGGTCTACTCCTATACTGAGCAAAAGCGCATCCGTAAGGATTTTGGCAAGAGAGTAAAAGTCTTAGACACTCCATATTTACTTGCAGTTCAACTCGATTCTTTCAAACAATTTATAAGTTCAGATCCTAATAATGAAAATGGACTGGTAGCTGCTTTTAAGAGCGTTTTTCCGATTAAGAGCTACTCTGGCAATGCTGAACTTTGCTATAACAGTTTCCATCTTGGCGAGCCCAAGTTTAATGTCCGCGAATGTATGATTCGTGGAACAACCTATTCTGCTCCGCTGAAAGTAAAATTAAGTCTGGTCCGTTACGAAAAAGATTCTCCCAAAACTGTAAAAGAGCGTATTGACCAGGATGTTTACATGGGAGAGATCCCACTTATGACCGATAATGGTACCTTCATTGTGAATGGTACTGAGCGTGTCGTGGTATCTCAGCTACATCGTAGTCCGGGTGTTTTCTTTGACAACGATAAGGGTAAGACCCATCCAGGTCGTATCCTGTTTAGCGCTCGTGTAATTCCTTACCGCGGCTCTTGGCTTGACTTCGAATTCGATCATCGTGATAACTTATTTGTGCGTATTGATCGTCGTCGCAAGTTGCCTGCAACTGTGCTTTTAAGAGCATTAGGCTATAACACCGAGCAAATCTTAAACTTATTCTTTGATACTGTAGAAGTAGAGTTTAAGAGCAACAAGATTTTAATGGAATTGGTACCTGAGAGATTGCGTGGTGAAACCGCAACTTTCGATATCATGCTCAATAAAGAGGTCTTAGTAGAAAAGGGTAAGAAGATTACCGCCCGTCATATCCGTCAGTTAAATAAAGCTGATGTTAAGACCATTGAGGTTCCACCTGAGTACTTACTCGATAAGATTGTTGCTCGCGATTATCGCAATAAATTAGGCGACGTCGTTTTAGCTGCTAATACAGTTTTAACTGCAGAGAACCTTTCTGCTATTTCTGAAAATTCTTTAAAGAAGATTGAGATCCTTTATACAAGTCAGGTAGATGAAGGTCCGTTCATTGCTGATACTTTACGCGCTGACACTACCCGTGATCTTTCTTCTGATGAAGCTGATCGTTATGCTGCTTTATATGAAATTTACAAGATGATGCGTCCAGGCGAAATGCCTAATGCTGAAGCAGCCGATACTTTATTTAAGAATTTATTCTTTGCAGAAGACCGCTATGATCTCTCCTCTGTGGGTCGTATGAAATTTGACACTCACTTTGTTGAAGAGAAGAATTTCAAAGCTGGTTTATCTCGTTTGTTGTCTGATCCTAACGTTCAGATCAATACTGAGGAGTCTGGTATTGCTATCGTTGATGGCTTTGTTTATGCTCAGTTCCCTCAGGTTGTTGATGCAATTCGTCCTTACCTTGATCAAGGTGAGGTTGCTTGTATTCCTAATACAAGCCCTAAGCGCATTGCCAATAAGCTTTTAGATTACTTAGATAATTCCTTAGTCCCGGCTAAGAAGGATCAGATGTTAACTGCTGCTGAGCGCTATTTACGTAAGGTAAAGATTGCTCCTGAAGGTGGCGAAGAGTTTACATTTGATGAGGCAATTATTATGCCTCTGAATTTGCTTGATTTAAGTGTCAATGTAATTGAGCTTGAAGGTAAAGCAACTGATGCTAAGGGTAAGGATTTAGAATTAGATACCACTGGTATTGAAAACGAATCCTCTCGCGGTACTTTAAACAATTCTGATATTGTTAAGGTTATTCGTTACTTAGTTAAGATTCGTAACGGTAAAGAGAATATTGACGATATCGATCACTTAGGTAATCGTCGTATTCGTTCTGTAGGCGAGATGGCAGAAAACCAGTTCCGTATTGGTTTAGTTCGTGTTGAGCGTGCTGTTAAGGAAAGATTATCCTTAGGAGATCTTGATAACACTACTCCTCAGGAACTTATTAATGCTAAGCCGATTTCTGCGGCTATTAAAGAATTCTACGGTTCAAGCCAGCTTTCTCAGTTTATGGATCAGAACAATCCGTTATCTGAGGTTACTCACAAGCGTCGTATTTCCGCTTTAGGTCCTGGTGGTTTAACTCGTGAACGTGCTGGATTCGAGGTTCGTGACGTTCATCCGACTCACTATGGTCGTTTATGCCCTATTGAGACTCCGGAAGGCCCGAACATTGGTCTTATTAACTCTTTAGCTGTATTTGCTCGTTGCAATGATTATGGCTTCCTGGAGACACCGTATCGTTATGTAAAAGATGGTGTTGTTTCCGAAGAGTTCCAGTACTTATCAGCTATTGAGGAAGGTCAGTACGTAATTGCTCAGGCTAATACCGATTTAGATGAAAACGGTAAGATTGTCTCTGAGTATGTACAATGTCGTTATAAGGGTGAATCTGAGGTTCGTCGAGCTCAGGATGTTCAGTTCATGGACGTTTCTCCTCAGCAGATTATCTCTGTAGCTGCAGCACTAATTCCTTTCTTGGAGCATGATGATGCTAACCGTGCCTTGATGGGCGCTAACATGCAACGTCAGGCTGTTCCTACTGTACGCTCTGAAAAGCCGTTTGTTGGAACAGGTATGGAGCGAGCCTTAGCTGTAGACTCAGGCGTATCAATTATCGCTAAGCGTGGCGGTATCGTTGAGCATGTCGATGGTGCACGTATAGTTGTACGCGTAAACTTAGATGAGATCGAAAACGAGCGTGATGCTGGTATCGATATTTATAACCTAATTAAGTATTCTCGTTCTAATCAGAATACCTGTGTAAATCAGCGCCCTTGCGTAGGTTTACATGAGAAGGTAAAGGCTGGTGACGTTTTAGCTGATGGTTCTTCTTCTGATATGGGAGAGTTAGCTTTAGGTCAAAACATGCGTATTGCCTTCATGCCATGGAATGGTTATAACTATGAGGATTCTATCTTAGTTTCAGAACGTGTTGCTGCTAAGGACCGTTTAACCACTATTCACATTCAAGAATTATCTTGTGTTGCTCGTGATACTAAACTAGGTCCTGAAGAAATCACAGCTGATATTCCTAACGTTGGCGAACAGGCTTTATCAAAACTTGATGAGGCAGGTATTGTATATGTTGGTGCAGAAGTTGTTGGTGGTGACATCTTAGTTGGTAAGGTTACTCCAAAGGGAGAAACTCAGTTAACTCCTGAAGAGAAATTATTACGTGCAATTTTCGGTGAAAAAGCCTCTGAGGTTAAAGACTCTTCTTTACGTGTTCCTAATGACACAACTGGTACAGTTGTTGATGTACAGATCTTCACCCGTGAAGGTGTAGAGAAGGATAAACGTGCTAAAGAAATCGAAGAGATGCATATAGCACAGGCTAAGAAAGATCTTGATGAGGAATATGCTTTCCTAACAGCAGGTTTATTGCATCAGGTACGTGTTCTCTTAACTAAGAATGGTTTCACTGAAGAGCAAGTTAATGCTTTAGGTGATAAGGAATTATTCGCTCAGAGCCTTAATTCTGATACCGCTCAGCGTCAGCTTGAGGAGTTCAATGCCCGCTTAGACGAGTTCGCTAAAGAATATCGTGAGAGATTTGAGGCTGAAAAGAAGAAGATCACCGAAGGTGATGATTTGACTCCTGGTGTCTTGAAGATAGTTAAGGTTTACTTAGCGGTTAAGCGTCGTATTCAACCTGGTGATAAGCTTGCAGGTCGTCATGGTAATAAGGGTGTTATTTCCCGTATTAACCCGATCGAAGATATGCCATTTGACGAGAATGGTAAACCTGTTGATATGGTTCTCAACCCGTTGGGCGTTCCGTCTCGTATGAACATCGGACAGGTTTTAGAGGTCCATTTAGGTCTTGCCGCTAAGGGTATTGGTGACAAGATCAATAAGATGCTTATCGAGCAGCGTGCAATGTCTGAAATTCGTAAGACTTTACAAGACATTTACGACTTAGGCGATACTTCTCAGAAGATTGATATTTCTGAGTTAAATGATACTGAGGTTATGACCTTAGCTAATAACATGCGAGATGGTTTAACTGTTGCAACCCCGGTATTCGACGGTGCTCAGGAAGAAAACATCAAGGAAATGTTACGTATGGCTGGTTTACCGGAGTCAGGTCAGATGACCTTATACGATGGGCGTACTGGTCGTGCCTTTGAGCGTAAGGTAACTGTAGGTTACATGTACATGTTAAAACTCAACCACTTGGTTGATGATAAGATGCATGCTCGTTCTACAGGATCTTATAGTCTTGTAACTCAGCAGCCGTTAGGTGGTAAGGCTCAGTTTGGTGGTCAGCGCTTCGGTGAAATGGAAGTCTGGGCATTAGAGGCTTACGGTGCAGCCTATACTCTGCGTGAGATGTTAACTGTCAAGTCTGACGATGTTAACGGTAGAACTAAGATGTATAAGAACATCGTGGATGGTGTATACCGCATGGATGCAGGTATTCCGGAGTCCTTTAACGTATTGCTGCGCGAAATTCGTTCGCTCGGTATCAATATCGATCTCGTCCGCAAGGAATAAGTTTCTATACCGAGGGGCTTGACCTCTCGGTTCAGCTACGACAATAGGAGAAACTGTTGTGAGCATACAGGAAAACGGTCAGAACGAAGATCTATTACAGGGTCTTACCAACCAGACTAAGGTAGCTAATGATGATCCAGATATGGATTTGCAATTAAGTGGTAGTCTGGGTAAATTAGCCAATCGCAGCAATGCTTTTAAGCAACGTCTTGAAGATTTTGACGCTATCAAGATCGGTTTGGCTTCCCCTGAAATGATTCGTGCTTGGTCTTATGGTGAGGTTAAGAAACCTGAGACCATCAATTATCGTACTTTTAAGCCCGAGCGTGACGGCTTGTTCTGTGCACGTATTTTCGGACCTATTAAAGACTATGAGTGTTTGTGCGGTAAGTACAAGCGCTTAAAGCACCGTGGTACCATCTGTGATAAGTGTGGTGTTGAAGTTACTCAGGCTAAGGTTCGTCGTGAACGAATGGGTCATATTGAGTTAGCTTCCCCGGTAGCCCATATTTGGTATTTAAAATCTTTACCATCTCGTATCGGTTTAATTCTTGATATGAAGTTACGTGATATTGAAAGCGTACTTTATTTTGAGAGTTATGTTGTAACCGATCCTGGTATGACAGATCTTAATGAGCGCCAGCTTTTAACTGAAGAGCAGTATGTAGAAGCTTTAGCTGTCTATGGCGATGATTTCACCGCCAAGATGGGTGCTGAGGCTATCTTAGAATTATTGCAGCACATTAACCTTGAAGAAGAGGTTAAGTCTTTACGTGAGGCTTTAGATAGCACTTCATCTGAAAGCAATCGAAAGAAATTTGCTAAGCGTATTAAACTTATTGAGTCCTTCATAAATTCAGGAAACAAGCCTGAGTGGATGATTTTAACCGTATTGCCGGTTTTACCGCCTGATTTACGCCCGTTAGTACCGTTAGATGGTGGTCGTTTTGCCACTTCAGATTTAAACGATCTCTACCGTCGTGTAATCAACCGTAATAACCGTCTAAAACGTCTCTTAGATTTAGCAGCTCCGGAAATCATTGTTCGTAATGAAAAGCGCATGCTTCAGGAATCTGTCGATGCTCTTATGGATAATGGTCGTCGTGGTCGTGCAATTACTGGTTCTAACAAGCGTCCGTTGAAGTCCTTAGCCGATATGATTAAGGGTAAGCAGGGTCGTTTCCGTCAGAACTTGTTAGGTAAGCGTGTTGACTACTCTGGTCGTTCTGTAATTACTTGCGGACCGTTCTTACGTTTACATCAGTGCGGCTTGCCAAAGAAGATGGCTTTAGAACTCTTCAAACCGTTTATCTATGGCAGACTAGAATTACGCGGTTTAGCTACTACTATCAAAGCTGCTAAGAAGATGGTAGAGCGTGAGGATCCGATCGTATGGGATGTTCTTGACGAGGTAATTCGTGAGCATCCAATTATGTTGAACCGTGCTCCGACCTTACACCGTTTAGGTATTCAGGCTTTCGAACCAGTCCTTATTGAAGGCAAAGCAATTCGTCTGCACCCGTTAGTATGTCCGGCATTTAACGCTGACTTCGACGGTGATCAGATGGCTGTACACGTACCTTTAACTTTAGAGGCACAGTTAGAAGCTCGCGCATTAATGATGTCCACTAACAATGTTTTATCTCCTGCATCAGGAGATCCTATCATTGTTCCGGCACAGGACGTTGTATTAGGTCTTTACTATATGACCCGTATGCGTATTGGTGCTCGTGGTGAAGGCTTGATTTTAACTGATGCTAAGGAAGCTGAGCGTCTGTATAAGGCAGATATGGTCGACTTCCATGCTCGTATTGCATGCCGAATTCATTTCTTTGAGAAGAATCCAGATACTGGTGAATTCATTGAAAAGAACGAGATGCGTTTAACCACTGTTGGTCGTGCCATGTTGTCATTGATTTTACCTAAGGGTATGTCTTATGACCTCATCGATCCTCCTTCAGAAGGTGTAACTCAGGATAATATTAAAGATATTTTATCTGAGAAGAATTGGTTTACTCGTGTCTCTAATGTACCGTTAGGCAAGAAGAAGATTGGTGCTTTATTAAATACTTGTTACCACCTTTTAGGCTTAAAGGACACTGTCATTTTCGCTGACCATGTGATGTATACTGGTTTTGCTAACGCTGCTATTTCCGGTTCTTCTGTATGTGTTGACGATATGCTTATTCCTAAGGAGAAGTACACCATTATTTCTTCTGCTCAGAAGGAAGTTATGTCCATTCAGAGCCAGTATGAAAACGGTCAAATTACTCCAGGTGAGCGTTATAACAAGGTTATTGACGTTTGGTCAAATGCCAACGAAAAAGTTGCCAAAGCCATGATGTCTAATCTTTCCACCCAGACTGCACAAAACATCTTAGGTGAGGAAGAGAAAGAGTCATCCTTTAACAGCATTTACATGATGGCTGATTCTGGTGCTCGTGGTTCACCAGCTCAGATTCGTCAGTTAGCTGGTATGCGTGGCTTGATGGCAAAACCGGATGGTTCCATTATTGAAACCCCTATTACCGCTAACTTCCGTGAAGGCTTAAATGTACAGCAGTACTTTATTTCTACTCACGGTGCTCGTAAGGGCTTGGCTGATACAGCATTGAAGACCGCAAACTCTGGTTACTTGACTCGTCGTTTAGTTGACGTTGCTCAGGATATGGTAATTTGCGAGAGCGATTGTGGTACTGATGATGGTCTGGATATTACTCCGCACGTAAACGGTGGAGACGTTATTGAGACATTAAGAGATCGCGTATTAGGTCGTGTTTTAGCTGCTGATGTCTTAAAACCTGGTTCTAAGTCAGTATTGATTGCGGCTGGTACTCTTTTAGATGAGAAGCTTTGCTCTGTATTAGAGGCTAACTCTGTTGATCATGTTAAGATTAGATCTCCTATTACTTGTAAGTCTCGTTATGGTATTTGTGCAAAGTGCTATGGTCGTGATTTAGCTCGTGGTCACTTGGTAAATCCTGGTGAAGCTGTGGGCGTTATGGCAGCTCAGTCAATCGGTGAGCCTGGTACCCAGTTAACCATGCGTACTTTCCACATCG
The DNA here is from genome assembly GCA_900548485.1 of uncultured Succinatimonas sp. Lineage (GTDB taxonomy): Bacteria > Pseudomonadota > Gammaproteobacteria > Enterobacterales > Succinivibrionaceae > Succinivibrio. Next base: position 3,760 of record URKL01000014.1, on the reverse strand, counting down.
GTGGTGCTGCATCTCGTGCTGTTGCTGAATCTGGTGCTACTGTACGTAGTGCAGGTACTATTAAGATTGAGAATTCTAAGCTTGTAACCAATACTGAAGGCAAGATGGTTGTGACATCTCGTCAGTCAGAGCTCTTTGTTGTTGATGAGTTTGGTTCTGTAAAGGATAGCCATAAGATTCCTTACGGTGCTGTCTTAGAGGTTAAGGAAGGCGATAACGTAGCTGTAGGTCAGACTGTAGCTCGTTGGGATCCGCATACTCATCCGATTATTTCTGAAGTACATGGTTACATTAAGTTCGCTGACATTATCGAGGGTGTAACTGTTGATAAGAAGGAAGACGAAGCCTTAGGTATTTCTTCAATTGAAGTACGTGAAATGGCTGCTCGTCCGACTCAGGGTAAAGAGAAGCGTCCATCTGTTAAGATTGTTGATGCTCAGGGAAATGATGTTCTCATACCTGGTACTACTGTAGCAGCTCAGTATATGCTTCAGGCAAAAGCCATTGTTCAGTTGCAAGATGGTGCTGAGGTTAATATCGGTGATGTTATAGCTCGTATTCCTCAGGTTGCAGGCGGTACTAAGGATATTACCGGTGGTCTACCTCGTGTTGCAGATCTCTTTGAGGCTCGTGCACCGAAGGAGCCGGCAATTTTAGCTGAAATTTCTGGTACTGTATCCTTTGGTAAGGACACTAAGTCTAAGCGTCGCTTGATGATTACTCCTGTCTCAGGAGCTGTTGATGAGAATGGTGATCCGATCGAAGCCCATGAGGAAATGATTGCCTTATCACGTAATCTCAACGTATTTGAGGGTGAAACTGTATCTAAGGGCGAAATGATCGCTGATGGTCCTGAGTCACCGCATGATATTTTACGTTTACGTGGTGTCAATGCTGTTGCTAACTACATCGTAAATGAAGTACAAGACGTATATCGTTTACAAGGTGTAAAAATTAACGACAAGCACATTGAAGTTATCGTGCGTCAGATGTTACGTAAGTGCGAAATTACCGATGCCGGTGATAGTACTGAGTTCTTAGAGGGTGAGCATGTAGAGGTAAGTCATGTACGTACCGCCAATGAAAAACTTGCAGCCGCTGGTAAGAAGTTAGTTAAGTACAATCACATCTTAATGGGTCTAACTAAGGCCTCATTAAGTACAGATTCCTTTATATCTGCAGCTTCCTTCCAGGAAACTACACGTGTTCTTACTGAGGCTTCTGTTGAAGGTAAAGTTGACGAATTACGTGGCTTAAAGGAAAATGTAATTGTGGGAAGACTCATTCCTGCAGGTACTGGCTTTAAGTATCATAAGTCACGCCGTGATGAGTTAGAACGTATTAGTAATGAGCGTTCTTTAGAGCAGGCAACCGTTTCTGCAGAAGAGTTGCAGAAGCAATTGGGAGCTGCTTTAGAGGCTGCTGATGTTGCTAAAAGCGAATAATAATTTGTAAATTAGAAATGCCCACATAATGTGGGCATTTTTTTTGGAGGTAATCACAATGACCGAGATTAAAATCATATCTACTGAAAAGGCCCCGGCAGCTATTGGTCCTTATGTTCAAGGTAAGATTGTAGGAGGCATGCTTTATGCCTCAGGACAGATACCTTTAGATCCTAAGACTGGGTTAATGGTTGCAGGTGGTATTAAAGAGCAGGCAAAACAGGCTTTAACTAATGTTCAGGCTCTATTAGAAGCTTCAGGTAGTGACTTAAGTTTGGTTGTCAAAACTACTTGTTTTTTAAAGGATATTGCTGATTTTGTTGCCTTCAATGAGGTATATGCTGAATTCTTTAAGAGCAATCCTCCAGCTCGTTCTTGTGTAGGTGGTATTGATTTACCTAAGGGCGCATTATGTGAAATTGAAGTTATTGCTTCAGTTAAATAAAAGCCATGGCCATCTTAAAGAAGATGGCCTGAGTTGTTTTGGAGATTTAGGTGAGTTTTCTTTTTTTAGAGAGAATGTTTTTTGCTGATTTAGAACTTATGCAAAAACGTGTATCTCTGTATGAAGATATTTTAAAACAGGGCAAAAAAGTAGAGGCAATCTTTATGACTGCGGATGCGGTTAGAATTGCTAGTAAATTCGTTGAAGGTGAAGTTCTAAAAATACAAAATTTTTATCTAAGTTTAAAAGAGAAATATGCTATTGAGCTATTGATATGTGGCAGAGCTTTTAAAGATCAAGGTTTTGATAATTCGGACCTTAAAGAGGGTTTTACCTTATCTGGTAATATGGAAATGTTATCGTTAGCTTTTAAATCACAGAGAATCATAGAATTATGATAATTCTTTTACAAAGCGCCCCTTTAGATAGTCAGGCATATGAGCAAGGCTTAGAAATAGCTATGAGTTACGGAGATTTTTTTGAGGATAATAATATAAGGGTTGTTCTAAGTGGTGAATTTTTGCAAGCCTTATTAGATTCAAATCCACAGAGTGTATTTGTAAAAAAATTAAAACAACTAGAGCTTTTTGAGATAGCAACCTTCTCTGTACAAAAAACAGTCTTTGATTTTATTGAAACCATAACCCCTCAGCAACTTAGAGCTATGTTGATAAATGATAGCAAGGTTCTTTCATTTTGATTATTCATTTAATTTTTTCTAAAAGCGGATTTCAATCTTGTCTTGATCTTATAAAGGGTGAAGATAGGGTGGTTTTTTTTTATCCTGAGCAAGACGTTGAGAAATGTCCTTGTCATTATTTCTTTTTTAAAGAATATTCTGATTTTAACAATTTGATTGTTAAGGATGAAGTTAGGACCATTTCCTGGTATTAACGTTTTGGTAAATTTGATAATTTCTTTACTTCTCTTTTACTTTAATATGGCTAAATAGACGCCGGAATCCTGATATGGTCATGTTGAAGCTTAACAATTAATTTTTTTTAATTGACCTATCGCTTCTAACTGTATTAAAATGCTAGGTCACCCAATAATGGGTGAAATAGTAAAGTCTGTCCAAATAAATGGACTAACAGGAGATTTTATTTAATGTCTACTATCAATCAGCTGGTTCGCAAACCTCGCATCAAGGCAGTAGCCAAGAATAAGGTACCGGCCTTAGAAGCTTGCCCGCAGAAGCGTGGCGTTTGCACCCGTGTTTATGCAACTAGCCCTAAAAAACCTAACTCGGCTATGCGTAAAGTTTGCCGTGTTCGTTTAACTAACGGTTTTGAAGTAACCTCCTATATCGGTGGTGAGGGTCACAACCTTCAGGAACACTCTGTTGTAATGATTCGTGGCGGTCGTGTTAAGGACCTCCCTGGTGTTCGTTACCACACCATTCGTGGCTCTTTAGACTGCGCTGGTGTAAAGGATCGTAAACAGTCTCGCTCTAAGTATGGTGTCAAGAAGCCTAAGGCTTAAAGACATCCCCGCAGAGTAAGGCCAAACGTTAAATATTTATCCAGGTTCTGTTTTGGAGAAACCTGAAATTACGAGGATTTTTATAAATGCCTAGACGTCGTGAAGTTGCTCAGCGCAAGATTTTGCCTGATCCAAAGTTCAATTCTGAGCTTTTAGCTAAATTCATCAACGTAGTTATGCAAGATGGCAAGAAGTCTATTGCAGAGGCTATTGTTTATGGCGCATTAGATACCATTTCTGAGAAGAGCGGCAAGGAACACCTCGCCCTGTTCGAGGAAGCCCTTGACCATATCCGTCCAGACGTAGAAGTTAAATCTCGTCGTGTTGGCGGTGCTAACTATCAGGTTCCAGTAGAAGTTCGTCCTGCCCGCGGTAACGCTTTAGCTAT
>URKL01000013.1 GCA_900548485.1 uncultured Succinatimonas sp. | reverse complement strand
GGGTACAACAAGCTCATAATTATATGCGCCTTGTAGATAGAACCGAGGCTATTAAATATGCTTTTACTCATGCAAATGCTGATGATTGCATTGTAATTGCTGGTAAGGGGCATGAAGATTATCAAATTTTCAAAGATAAGGTGATTTCTTATTCAGATAGAAAACTTGCCGCCTCACTTGTAGGAGTTGATTGTGATTGATTTTAAATTAAGTGAGGTAGCTACTTTAGCTCTAGCAACTTTAAAGGGACAAGATTTAAATATATCTAAGGTTTCTACAGATTCCCGCGATTGTGCAGGAGCTTTATTTATTGCCCTTAAAGGAGAAAATTTTGATGGGCATGATTTTATAGATAAAGCTATAGATAATGGTGCTGTTGCTGTGGCATTAAGCTCAGATAGACCTTTAAGTGTTCCAAAGATTATCTGTAAAGATACTTTACGTTTTTTAGGTTTATGTGGTTTATGTGTAAGACGCAAAAGTAAAGCTTTTGTGGTGGCCCTTACTGGTTCTTGTGGTAAGACTACGGTTAAAGAATATACCAACAGTATTCTTTCTTTTAAAGGCAAGACTATTGCTACAAATGGCAATTTTAATAATGATGTAGGTGTTCCTTTAACTTTATTACGTCTTCAAAGAGATACTGATTTTGCCGTGATTGAACAGGGCGCTAGTCATCCTTTAGATATAGCTAGAACTTCAGAGTTTGTAGAGTCAAAGGTTGCTTTAATCAATAATGTGGGGATTGCTCATTTAGAAGGTTTTATTACAACTGAGGGTATTTATAAAGGTAAGAGCGAAATCTTAGATAATGTTTATGCGCGTCAAGGTATAGGCATTGTGTGTGCTGATAGCCCTTGGTATAAGCGTTGGTGTCAGGATTATCTACGAGAAAAAGCTGATGGCAGATTATTATCTTTCGGTTTCGCTAAAGAGGCAGATGTAAGACTTGAAAATCTAAAAGTATCAATTGATAAGCTTAATTTTGATTTGTTAATTCAAGGACAAATTTTGCAAATTGAACTGCCGGTCATAGGTGAACACAATGCTCTAAATGCAGCTGCTGCCGCAAGCTTAGCTTTGTGTGCTGGAGCAAGCTTAGAGGAGATCCGTCAAGGATTAAATCAATCTAAAAATCTTAAGGGCAGATTATCACTTAAAGACTATGGTAATTTTACTTTAATTGATGATGCTTATAATGCAAGTTTTAATGCAGTACTTGCTGCTTTAAATACTTTATCCTTATGCAAGGGGCATCGCGTATTCATTTTTGGTGATATGGGAGAGCTTGGTGTACAAGAGAGAGAATTTCATCGTCAGGTCGGTGAATTTGCCTATAATCATGTTGATGAAATGTTATGCGTAGGGACGTTAAGTGCATTTAGTGTGAATGCTTGTGGAAATAAGGCTAAGCATTTTAATTGTCATGAAGATCTCGTAAAATATGCGCTTAATTTAATGAACAACACTTATTGTAGCTTCTTAGTAAAGGGCTCACATGCAATGCATATGCAAACTATAAGTGAAGAGATAATCGCACATGGAGAGCGAAAATGATTGTTTTTCTGTCAGAGTGGCTTAGTAATTATATAGATGCTTTGCGCGTTTTTAGTTACCTGACTTTTAGAGCTGTAATGGCATTATTTACAGCATTGATTATTGCCTTATGTTTTGGACCTTTAAGTATTAGATCTTTACAGGTTCTGCATTTTGGACAAGTTGTACGCGACGATGGTCCTCAATCTCATTTAAAGAAACAAGGTACTCCGACTATGGGAGGTATCTTGATTATAGGTTCAATTGTGGTGACCATGTTACTGTGGTGTCGTTTAGATAATGTTTATACTTGGTATACCATTGCCACCTTATTGGCATATGCAACTATTGGTTTTGCTGATGATTATTTAAAGGTAGTGCGCCATGATCCTCATGGTTTACGTGCTAAGTATAAATATTTCTGGCAATCAGCCGCTGCTTTGACCTTAGGGTGTTGTATCTACGGCACGGCTTCAAGTTCAGCGGAAACAACCTTTGTTGTACCATTTTTTAAGAATGTCATGCCGGATATTGGCTTTTTAATTATTCCTTTGGCTTATTTTGTTTTAACCGGTTCGTCGAATGCGGTTAATCTGACAGATGGTTTAGATGGCTTAGCTATTATTACCACGATTACTGTTGCCGCAGGTTTAGGTATTGTCGCCTGGGCTACTTCTAATGCTAACTTTGCCTCATATTTATATATTCCTTATGTTCCAAAAGCTGCTGAGTTGACTATGGCTTGTACAGCTATTGTGGGCGCAGGCTTGGGTTTTTTATGGTTTAATTCATACCCTGCAGAAGTATTTATGGGAGATGTTGGTTCTTTAGCTTTAGGTGCAGCTTTAGGAATTATTGCTATTTTAATTCGTCAGGAAATTTTGCTCTTTATTATGGGCGGCATTTTTGTAATTGAAACTCTAAGTGTTATATTGCAAGTAGGTTCATATAAACTTAGGGGACGACGTATTTTTAGAATGGCTCCGATACATCATCATTTTGAGAAAGGTGGTTGGCCTGAGCCTCGAGTAATGGCCCGTTTTTGGATCATTACCTTAGTCTTAGTTTTGATTGGTCTCATTACCCTTAAGTTACGTTAATATAAGGATAATTTTATGAACCCTGCATTAAATGGTAAAAAAATTGCGGTAATTGGTTTAGGTATTTCTAATATCGCATGTATAAATTATCTCTTGAAGCACGATTTAATCAAATTGTCGGTTTTTGATACTCGTGAAAACCCTCCGCATATTGAAGAGTTACCTGTTGGTATTGATTTTCATTTAGGACCTATCAATGCTGAAGAGTTAAAAAGTTACGATATTTTAGTTTTAAGCCCTGGTTTGAGTATAAATATGCCAGAGGTTGTTGAAGCTCAAAAGAGCGGTGCACAAGTTGTAGGTGATATAGAACTTTTTGCCTATGAAGCCAAAGCGCCAATCATTGGTATTACAGGCTCAAATGGTAAGTCTACAGTAACTACATTAGTAGGTTATATGGCCGATAAGGCAGGCTTGCAAGTAGCTATTGGTGCAAATATCGGTACTCCGGTTTTTAATATTCTATCTAATGAAGTGGAATTATATGTGTTAGAACTGTCAAGTTTCGAGCTTGAAACTACACGTAATTTACACTTAAAAGCGGGTGTGATTTTAAATATATCTGAGGATCATTTAGACCGCTATCACGGCTCTATTACAGAATATACCAAGGCCAAGAAGGAAATTTATCATCATTGTGAGGTAAAGGTTACTAATCGAGATGATAGTGCTACCTTTGATGGTGAAGATGCAGGGGCTGTAAGTTTTGGTCTTGATAATCAGTCTTATGGCCGTGAGGTTTGTGAAGAAGGAACTTTTTTAACTGTAAATGGAGAGCGCATTATCAATACGTCTGAGATGCGTATTTACGGAGTACACAATCAGTTAAATGCTTTAGCTGCAATGGCACTAGCCGATGCTGCTGGTATTTCACGTCAAGCTCAGGTTATGGCTTTAAAGACCTTTAGTGGACTGCCTCATCGCTGTCAACTTGTGCGTAAGCTCGATGGGGTTAACTATTATAATGATTCTAAGGCTACTAATGTGGCTTCAACAGAAGCTGCAATTATGGGCCTTAAGGATTTACATAAAAATGGCATTATCCTTTTAGCAGGAGGTTTAGGTAAGGGGCAGGATTTTACTCCACTTAAACGCTATATAGGACATGAGGTCTGTGATGTTTTCTGTTTTGGAAAAGATGCTAAAAAGATTTTAGATCTCAGCCCAGAGCATTGCCACAGTGTGGTAAATATGCGTCAGGCTCTGCGTGATGCTAAAGCTATTGTTAAGAGTGGCCAGGCAATTTTATTATCACCAGCTTGTGCATCCTTTGATCAATTTAAAGGATTTGAAGATCGTGGTCATATCTTTGTCAATATGGTAACTCGTCTTCAGGATGATTAGGAATCTAAGATCTAGATGGCGTCTTCAAGATCCGTAGGATACGACCGCTGGCTACTTTTGGATATGGTAGTGCTTTTATGTATTGGGGTGGTAATGATAAGTTCTGCCTCAATCATGGAGTCGTTTATGCGTTATGGCGACGAGCTCTATCAGATGAAAAAACATCTCATGACCATTGTGATGGCTTTATTCTGTGCGGTAATCACGGTAATGATACCTACAAAAACTTTAAATAAGTTTTCTTTAGTGGGCATGATGATCTCCTTAACTTTATTGATTTTAGTTTTGATTGTAGGTCGAGAAATCAATGAAGCTAAGCGATGGATTAACTTAGGTTTTTTTAATTTACAACCTGCAGAAGTTTTGAAGATTTGCTGGATCTTATATTTTTCTAGCTATACGACTCGAAAAATTGATGCTGTAAGTAATACCCTTTTAGGCTTTTTAAAACCGTTAGTCTTTATCGGTATTATGGCAGGATTGCTTTTAGCTCAGCCTGACTTTGGTTCAACTATGGTTGTAGCTTCTATAACCTTTGCCATATTATGGGTAGCAGGAGCTGGATTTATAAAATACGTTTTCGTCTTATTGGTTGGAATGTTGGCGGCCTATTTAGTAGTAATAGCCCAGCCTTATCGCCTATTACGTGTAACCTCTTTTTTAGATCCTTGGGCAGATCAATTTGGATCAGGATATCAACTTACGCAATCACTTATGGCTTTTGGACGAGGAGGAATCTTTGGACAAGGGCTTGGTAATTCAATTCAAAAACTAGGCTATTTGCCTGAAGCTCATAATGATTTTGTTATGGCTATTTTAGGTGAAGAATTTGGTTTTATAGGAGTATGCGTAGTTTTATTCTTAGAGATGGTAATTGTTTTTAAGGCACTAAAATTAGCTTTTTCTATCTTAAGACATAATGCTTTATTTCAAGGTTATGTCGCCTATGGCATAGGTATCTGGTTTTTTATTCAGACTGTAATCAATATTGGTGTTGCTTCAGGAGCATTCCCGACTAAAGGTTTGACTTTGCCTCTTATAAGTTATGGCGGTTCTGCAATGATTGTCAGTATGTGTGCCTGTGCTATTTTGTTGCGCATAGATTATGAATGGCGTAATCGTCAATTTGGTTTTTCAAAAAATGAACAATAAAAAAAGAATAATGATTATGGCCGGTGGTACCGGAGGCCATGTTTTCCCAGCCTTAGCTATTGCAGATAAACTACGTAAAGATGGACATGAAATCCTATGGTTAGGTACGCGAGGTCGAATGGAGGAACAACTAGTTCCTAAGTATGGCTTTCCTTTAGAATTTATTGAAGTTAAAGGCATAAGACGCAATGGTCTTATGGCAAAATTACGTGCCCCTTTTATGATATTTAAGGCAATCTTAGAGGCTTTAAAGGTTATAAATAAATTTAAACCAGATGTGGTTTTAGGGATGGGAGGTTATGCCTCAGGACCTGGTGGAGTCGCAGCTTTTCTAAAAAGAATACCTGTTGTTTTACATGAACAAAATGCTGCTGCAGGCTTAACAAATCGTTTGTTATTTAAAATCTCTAAAGTGGTTATGTTAGGCTTTCCAGGAGCTTTTAGTGGAAATAAGGTTAAGCTTGTAGGAAATCCTGTACGTGAGGATATTGTTGCTTTACATAATCATAAGCGAGATTTTATTCATGAGGATTTAAATATAGCGATTGTTGGTGGTTCTTTAGGAGCACAAGCTTTAAATGAATTAGTTCCTCAAGCTTTAAAGCAATGTAAAAATGCTCATATAAAGGTTACCCATCAATGTGGCAAAGGTCATGAAGCTACAGTAAAAGAAGCTTATGCTCAGGCAAGTTTTAAATATACAGTAAGTGAATTTATCACTGATATGCAAAACTTATATGCACAAAATGATTTAATTATCTGTAGAGCAGGAGCTTTAACCGTAGCTGAGACTGCAGCCTCAGGTATTCCAGCAATTTTTGTGCCGCTTCCTTCAGCTGTAGATGATCATCAAACTAAAAATGCTAAATTTATGGAAAAGTGTCAGGCTGCTTTAGTTTGTCCGCAATATAGTTTAAATATTGAAAAATTATCTGAGATTATTGATAGTTTAAATAACGACCGTCAAAAATTAGCATCAATGTCAGCAAATGCTTACGCTAATGCCGTTTTAGATGCTGCTTCTAAGGCCTGTGACATTATTATTAAAGTAAGTAAATAAAAGGTATTTTATGACTGACGATAAGAGTAAGCAAAATTTACAAGTCCCGGTAATGCATAAGGTTAAATGCATTCACTTTGTCGGTATTGGTGGGGCTGGTATGTGTGGTATTGCTGAAGTCTTGCGTAATGAAGGCTATACCGTTACAGGTTCAGATATAGCTGCCTCTAAAGTTACAGAGCGTTTAGAAAGCTTAGGCATTAAAGTTTTTATTGGACACACTAAAGAGAATGTTTGTGGAGCTAGTGTAGTCGTAGTGTCATCAGCTATTCACAAAGGTAATCCTGAGATTGAAGAGGCTTTTAAAAAGCATATTCCGGTAGTCCGTCGAGCTGAGATGTTAGGCGAGTTAATGCGCTATCGTTATGGTATTGCTGTAAGTGGTACCCATGGCAAGACTACCACTACAAGTTTAATTTCTTCAATTTTTGCACAAGCTAAACTTGATCCTACTTTTGTAATCGGGGGCCTTTTAAATTCAGCAGGCACTAATGCTCGTTTAGGTACAGGTCGTTACCTTATCGCTGAGGCTGATGAATCTGATGCTTCATTTTTACACTTACAGCCAATGATGACTGTGGTTACTAATATTGAGGCTGATCATTTAGATACTTATGGTGGTGATTTTAGTCGTTTGTTAGATACCTTTGTGGAGTTTTTACATAATTTGCCTTTTTATGGCGTGGCAGTTTGCTGTATTGACGATCCTCATGTTAGGGAAATTTTGCCAAGAATTGGCAGGACGATTATAACCTATGGTGAAAGTGAGGATGCAGATTTTAGAGTTACTGATTTCAAAGAGTTAGGCCCTAAGAGTAGCTTCATGGTTTGTAGGCGTAATGGTTCACCTATTCGGGTTGAATTGCCGATCCCTGGTTTACATATGGCTAAAAATGCTGCTGCCGCAATTGCAGTTGCCTTAGAAGAAGGCATTGATGAGAATACAATTGTAGAGGCATTGAAATCTTTCTCAGGTGTAGGAAGACGCTTCCAAAATTATGGTGAATTCTGCTTACCTAATGGGCATAAAATTTCCTTAGTGGATGATTATGGCCATCATCCGACCGAAGTTTTAGCTACCATTAAAGCAGCAAGACAAGCTTATCCAGGAAAAAAACTGTGCATGGTTTTTCAACCGCATAGGTATACTCGTACCCGCGATTTATACGAAGATTTTGTTAGAGTATTGCAAGAAGTTGATGAGCTTGTATTAGTTGAGGTCTATCCTGCAGGTGAAGATCCAATTGTAGGCGCTGATGGACGTCATTTATGTCGTTCTATTCGTGCAAAAGGCAAGATTGAGCCTCATTTTGCACAAAGTGTAGCTGAGGTTCCGGCAATTTTGGAGAGTATTTTGCCTGATGATGCTTTGCTCTTAACTCAAGGCGCTGGCAACGTAGTTCAAGTTGCACGTAATTTAAGTAAGATGTGGTCTGCTTTATAAGGTGCTTGTGTGGTAAGAAAGATCTCTCGTGGTTATTTTATCGGAGGATTGCTGTTTGCCCTAGTATTGATTGTTTCGGTCATCAAAGGGGATTTGTTATTGCAACAATTACTCTCTGAAGATGATATGTTGCCTGTGAGAGCAGTGCAGATTGATGGAGCTTTACAGCAATTAACACGTAAGCAAATAGCAGATCTTACAGGTAGAGTTTGCGCCGGAGAGAATATTGCCACTTTAGATCTTAGCCTTTTGCAAAAGACTTTAATGTCTGAACCCTGGGTGGCACAGGTTGCGATCAAGAAAAAAATGCCTGATACTTTAGTTATTTCTTTAGTTGAACACGTACCTGCGGCATATTGGAATGAAAAAGGCTTTTATGATGCTAAAACCGCATCTGTTTTTTATCCTAAGGATAATACTTTTAGTGCCCCATTAGTTAGATTAGGAGCTGAGCGCGATAATCTGGCTAAAGAGGTCTACGACAATGCGGTATTATTTATACATCTTATGCAGGGAAGTCCTTATCAAATGTATGCTTTATATTTAGATAAGGTTCACAGTTACATACTTACACTTAATAATAAAACTAAAACTCGTTTAATTTTAGGTCGAGGTCGAAATACATCTGTTGTAAGATTAAAACGCTTTTTAAAGGCTTTTACCCATACAGGTTTAGATCTTAATGATGTAGCCTATGTGGATTTACGTTATGACGTAGGTTTTGCCGTTGGTAAAGTAGAGAATTCAGGAGACAATAAGAATGGGGCTGTTTCAAAAAAGCAATAATAAGCAACAACCAGGGCAAAAAAAAGATGAAACTGAAGTACAGTTAGCCTTGGATATCGGCTCTTCAAAGATTCGTCTGATTGCAGGAAAGGTTCTTGAAGATAAATCGGTTTTAGTTTTAGGTTATATGGAAGTCCCTAGTGTGGGAGTAAGTAAGGGCGCGGTTACAGATATAGCTCTTTTAAGTTCAGCTATTGCCGATCTTATCCGTAAATTTACTGAAACTTATAAAATCCATGTTGACCATTTAACAGTAGGTTTCCCAAGTTGCTTTGCTTTGGCTGAAAATCAGCAGGGTACAGCAACAGTTCAGTCAGGTAAGGTTACAGCTGAGGATCGTGATAGTGCGATTAAAAATGCAAAAGCTGGTATCCAAAGTATTGATGAGACAAAATTTAAAATTGTCCATATTATTCCACAGAATTATATTACAGAAACTTCTGATGAAATTTATAACCCTATAGGTCAATATGCCAAAAAGATTGGCGTTTGCGTACATATAATTGGAATTAAGCTTTCACATATAAAAAATATCGAAAGTGTTTTAAAGTCCATCAATCCTGACTTGCGTATTGATTCTGATGTTAATAATGATAATGCAGCATCTGATGCCGTTTTAACTGAAAGTGAAAAAGAAATTGGTGTATGCCATATAGATATCGGCAAAGGGACTGTTGGTGTTAGCGTTTATGATAAGAAACATCGAGTTATTAGTTTTGGTATTAACGACGGTGGTGTTTATATAGATGATGAAATTGCTAGATACTATGGTCTTAATATGAGTGCTGCTGAAAAATTGCGCATTCAATTAGGCGTGGCAAGAGAGGATTATTTAGTAGACAATGACTACGATTATGTAGAAGTACAATTGCGTGGTAGTAATCCTAATCAAGCAAATGTTATCAAAGTAAAAAAAGCCGAAATTTCTTATTTTATCAATAAGAATCTTACTAATATTTTCCGTAAGGTTATAGACCATATTGATCTTGAGGCTAAAGTAAATAAATTAAACGATAAAAGTTTTTCTTTAGGTGCAGGTTTTGTGATCACAGGCGGTGTTGCAAAAACTCCTTATATCGATCAAGTGCTTGAAAATGTTATCTTTAACAGAGGGGACAATACTGAAATTTTAATTAATCGAAAATTCCGTATTGGTATTCCTAGAGGAGTAGAAGTTGCTCCTGATGCTTGTGATAAGGGAATTTTAGAAGATCCTGATAAATCCGTGATTATAGGTCTTTTAAGATGTGCTCAAGATAGCATTGAATCTCAGCTCGAACAAAAGCGCACCCAAAATTCAAACTCTCATCGTGGTTTTATGAGAAGTATGGTTGATTGGTTTAAGCGTGAACTTTGATAAACAATTTACGTTTTAAAAGTTTAAAAGCTTTAGAATATGTTATAAGTAGTAATTAAGAAAAGTCAGGTTTTTAGAGAGTTATAAAAATGAGCGATTTTCGTGTCGAATCGGTTTCAAATAGCACCCCAGATACGGGGATCACACCATCAAATAGCTGTGTTATAAGAGTTATTGGTATTGGTGGCGGTGGCGGCAATATGTTGCAGCACATGATAAATGAAAGCTTAAGTGGAGTAGAGTTTATCGCTGTTAATACTGACAGCCAAGCCCTAAAAAAATCCTCTTCTCCAACTAAAGTGCAGATAGGTGTAAAGCTTACTGATGGTTTAGGTGCTGGCTGCGATCCTAATAAAGGTCGAAAAGCTGCTGAGGAGAGTAAGGAAGATATCAAGAAACTTTTACAAAGTTCAGATATGGTCTTTATTACAGCAGGCATGGGTGGCGGTACTGGTACTGGTGCAGCCCCGATTATTGCTGAAATTGCTAAAGAATCTGGTGCTTTAACCGTTGCTGTTGTTACCAAGCCTTTTAAATTTGAAGGTAAAAGACACATGGTTAATGCCGAATCTGGCATCACTGAGTTATCAAAACATGTTGATTCTCTAATTGTAATTGACAACGATAAATTATTAAGAAATTTAGGTGCTAATGTAACTATTGTTAATGCTTTTAATGCTGCTAATGATGTTTTATTAAATGCAGTCCGTGGCATTACAGATTTCATTACTAATCCAGGTTATATCAATCTTGACTTTGCTGATGTCCAAACCGTAATGCGCGGTAGAGGTCATGCAATGATTGGTTCAGGTGTTGGTCAGGGCGCAAACTTTGTTGAAGATGCTGTTGAGCGCGCTATTCATAGTCCTTTAATTGAGCCTGTTGACGTTTCTTCAGCTGCCGGTCTTTTAGTCAATGTGCGCGTTAACCCTAATTTCCCGATTACTAAATGGGAAGAAGTTTGTAATGCTGTACAAGCTTATGCAGACGAAGAGGCCGATTGTAAGTTTGGTATGACTTTCGATGAGAGCATATCTGAGGATCAAATTGCGATTACTATCTTAATTACAGGTATTTCTGATAATAATGAAGCTAATCAAAATGTATCTATGCCACAGATGCAACAACAGCAATCTCCTCAGCAAATGCCTAATAATATGCGTACTTTTGCTCCAAGTCATAATTTCTTTGAGGGTGTAAAAAATAATGTGCAAATGGCACCTATGCCTCAAAATCCTATGCGTCAGCAGATGAATCCTAACTTCAATCAGTATCAACAGATGCCTCCTCAGATGATTCAACAACCTCAAAGAGAAATGCATGCTCCGATTTTTGAGGCTAATCTTGATGATGACGAGATTACTATTACAAGACCGCAAAGTTCTGATAATAAAATGCGACCTCGCCCTCAGGAGGATAACAATGTAGATTTGTGGGATATGCCACCAATTTTAAGAAGTAAATCAGAATAAAAAATAGAAAGGCAACTTTTAAAAGTTGCCTTTTTTCACAAAAGTCTTTTATATAGCTATAATTAGCTTATTATCTAAGGCATTTTATAAAGAGACATACATGATTGATTATCATTTAGATACTGCACAAACAAATGACAGCGTGGATGATATAAATCCGTTAGCAACGCGCCATGTTTTGGTGATAGGTGTAGGTGGCGGTGGTTGTAATGCTTTACAGCATGCTATCAATGAGCGTATTGAGGGTGTTAAATTTATTGCTATCAATACTGATACACAGTCTTTGCGTAAATCTACAGCACATTTAAAGGTACAGATTGGTGTTAATCAGACAGGTGGCCTTGGAGCAGGTTGTGATCCGAATAAAGGACTTATGGCAGCCCAGGAGAGCTTAGCTGATATAAAAGCTATTTTAAAAGGCGCCGATATGGTCTTTATCACAGCCGGTATGGGTGGTGGTACGGGTACAGGCGCTACCCCTTTAATTGCTAAGGTAGCTCACGACTTAGGTGCTTTAACTGTAGGTGTGGTAACTAGACCTTTTAAGTTTGAAGGAAGACGTCATATTGTAAATGCTAATGAAGGCATAGCGGAACTTTCAAAGCATATAGATTCTCTTTTAGTCATTGATAATGATAAGCTTTTGCGGAATTTAGGTTCAGGTGTTACCTTAGTAGACGCTTTTAAAGCTTGTGATGATGTTCTTTACCATGCCGTACGAGGTATTACCGATTTTATCGTAAATCCTGGTTTTATTAACGTTGATTTTAATGATGTATTAACCGTTATGAGTGGTCGCGGTTTTGCGATGATTGGTACTGGTTATGGAAAAGGAGCAACTTGTGTAGCAGATGCAGTAAAAAATGCTATTTGCTCTCCTCTTGTAGATCCGATCGTTTTATCGTCAGCTGCAGGTTTATTAGCAAATTTACGCATAAGTTCGTCATTCCCTATCAATCTTGTTAATGATGTATGTAGTTCTTTACAGGAATATGCCAATGAAGAAGCGGATTTTAAATTTGGCATGATTTATGATGAATCTTTAGAAAGTGATGAATTACATCTTACAGTTTTAATTACAGGAATCACTCAGCAAGAGGTTTTAGATAAAGCACCTGTAAAAAAACAAATACAAAAGGATCTGAGAACTAGTCACCCAGAGCCACAAGCTTTGTATTCGCAAGCTTCGCTTGCAAGTGATAATAATCAAAGAAACATCAATGCTTTTCAGCAATTGCAACAAATGCAAATGATGGCAAATCCTAATCGAGTAATATCAAATAGGAATGAGTCTTTATCTCAAAACATATCCCAATCTCAAAACTATGCTAAAAATTCTGCTGATTTTAAGCAATTTCAGAATTCTAGAAATATTCCTAATCGGGATAATTATTTTAGACAAGAGCAAAAGCAGGACTATAGAGTAAATAATCTTGACGATAACCGTTATCAAAATAATGCCACTAATGTAAGAGTGCAGGATACTAGATCTTATAAGCAAAACGTTCCACAAAATTTTAATGGCTATCAATCTCAGAATTTTTATCAAAATAATCAGGTGGAATTGAATAGTCAAAATGTGAGAATTGATCCTTATATGCAGCGAAATGAGAAACAAAAAATATATCCGCAAAATTCTCAAAATAATGGCACTTATAATCAGGAAAATATGGCTCAACATCCTTATATACAAGGAAATTCTGATATGTATAATTATGGTTATAATCAAAATCATGCGGAAAGATCTCAAGAACAATATCAGGAAAAAAAATCCCTTAATGAAGGGCATAAGGCTACGGATGATTTAGAGTTACCACCAATTCTTAATCGACGAATTCGTTAAAGTTATTGATGCCAAAATGTAATTTTTGGTATAGAATGGAAGCGATTTTCTATATTTAGAATGTAGAAAAATCGCTTTCTTTTTTTAAGTTCACCACAAAAGGGAGAACGGTCATGACCAAACAACGTACTCTAAAGAAACCTTTATCTGCAACCGGTATTGGTTTGCATTCAGGATCAAAAGTACAAGTAAGCATGCGTCCTGCTCCTGCTAATACAGGCATTGTTTATACTCGTTGTGATTTAAATCCTCCGGTAGTTATGCAGTGCTCAGCGCAAAATGTGCGTGATACGCAGTTATGTACTGCTTTAGTTAATGAAGATGGTGTACGTATTTCTACTGTAGAGCATCTTACTGCGGCTTTAGCAGCTTTTGGTATTGATAATCTCTATATAGATGTCAATGCTCCTGAAATTCCTGTTATGGATGGTTCAGCACAACCGTGGATTTATTTATTTGAATCAGTTGGTGTAGTTGAGCTTACTGAGAGCAAACACTATTACAAAGTCTTACGTAAGGTAAGAGTTGAAAATGGTGATAAATGGGCAGAGCTCAATCCATCAGATTCAGGCTTTAATTTAGATTTAACCATTGATTTTAACCATCCGGCTATGGATAGAGATTTGCAACATTTACATTTTGATTTTTCAGGACGTAAATTTGCTGAACAGATCGCTAAAGCTCGCACTTTCTGCTTTATGCGTGATGTTGAATATATGCATGCTCATCATTTAGCACTAGGCGGTTCTTTAGAAAATGCTGTAGTTTTAGATGATTTTAGAGTTGTAAATCCAGATGGTTTACGTAGCCCAGATGAGTTTGTGCGCCATAAGATGTTAGATGCAATTGGCGATTTGTATATGAATGGTCACAGTATTTTGGGATCATTTAAAGCCTATAAAACAGGCCATGATTTGAATAATCGCTTGCTTAAGGCTTTATTATCTTCGCCTGAAAATTACGAAATAGTAACCTTAGATTCAAGAGCTCAAGCTAAACAGGATATTGAATTTATTCAGGATAATACTCAACTTTTAGGAAGAACTCTATCCTTTTAAATTATGCGTATTTTAAATGGCTGGCTCTGTGGCGTAAGGCAGGTGCCAGTCAAACATTTTGGCGCGCGACCTGTTCCTTTAGACATATCTTTAGTTGTCATTCATTCCATTTCTTTGCCTCCTCAACACTTTGGGGGGCATTATGTTGATGCCCTATTTACAGGAAATTTAGATCCTAAAGCTCATCCTTATTTCAAGAATATTGCCCATTTAGAGCTATCATCTCATTTATTTATTGACCGTGCAGGTAGAATTACTCAGTATGTATCTTTTTTAGATCGAGCCTGGCATGCAGGACGTTCTGTATATAAAGGTCGTAAAGAGTGCAATGATTACAGTATTGGCATTGAACTTGAGGGCAGTGACTATTGCGCTTACACTATAGCTCAATACGAAAGCTTAAATGAGGTGTTACAGAGCTTGTATAAGGCTTACCCTCGTACACGAGGTGCTTTAGCCGGACATAACGAGGTTGCTCCTTTGCGAAAGACCGATCCGGGGATATATTTTGCTTGGAAGTTTTTTCGCTAAGCTTTTTCTATATAAATCTTGTCCATATTTTTAAAAATCATATAAAGCTTAAAGGAAGATTGAATGTCAGCATATCTTAAAGATTATTTTTCTATGGTCTCTGAGCGTGAAAAACTTGGAGTTGCACCCCTGTCTCTCAATGAAGAACAAACTAAGGCTGTATGTGAACTTTTAAAACAGCCTCCTTTAGATAGTGATAAGGATTTTTTATATCTCC
>URKL01000012.1 GCA_900548485.1 uncultured Succinatimonas sp. | reverse complement strand
GCAGAACACACCGGATTAGAAAAATTTCATTTTTCTAATCGGCACACTACATCCTTAAACTTAAGTACGAGGTTTTGTGTGCCCAAAATTTGATAAAAATTCCTTATGATCTCTCCCCCTTTTTTAGACAGTAAAAATACAATAATGCTCTTATAAAAGGTATAATTACATAGAGAATATTTTTTGGGGAGATTCCATTTTGAATTGTTATCGCAAATTAGTATTGGCTTGTAGTCTGTGTGCCGCAACTTTTGGAGCTACAGCAGCAGAGGTTCAAAATCAACCGCAACAAAAGAATCTAATTGTCGGTTGTGAAGGAGCCTTTGCACCTTTTACCTATATCGATGACAGCGGTAACATCATCGGTTTTGATATCGATCTCATAAGAGCTATCGGTAAAAGCCTAGGTTATAACACTACTATTAGAGTTCTTCCTTTTGATGGTCTAATTCCAGCCTTGATGACAGGCAATATCGACCTCATTATCTCAGGATTTACTATCACTCCTGAACGTGACAAGAAAGTAGATTTCTCCGATCCTTATTATTTATGCGGACTTACTTATTTAGTAAATAAAGAAGACGCTAAAAAATACGACAGCTATGAAAAACTCGAAGGAGAGCCCATTTGTCTGCAAATTGGAACTACTGGCGCTTTCTTTACCGAAAAATTCCTACCTAAATCTCAAAGAAAGATTTTTAATTCCCCTCCTGAAGCTTATATCGAATTAGGTAACGGTGGTTGTCGTGCAGTAATTCATGATATGCCAGTTAATGATTTCTTCTTAGCTAAAGAAAATACTGATCGCTATGAGTCAATTCATATTGGTCGTCATGTAGATAAAGAATACTATGGTATCGCCGTTCGCGAGGGTGATAAGCGCATGCTCGATGAAGTAAATCGTGGCCTTAAGCTTGTTGACGAAAATGGTGAATTTGAACGTATCTCCAAAGAATGGTTTGGTCACGATATTCGCGATACTTTGAATGAGTAACTATATGTAGGTCTGATATTTTATATCAGACCTTTTTAATTTGGTTCTTCCGAGGATCTGTGGAAGCTCTGAAAATAAAAAAACCGCTATCAAATAAAAACAATAACGGTTTTCTTATATAAAAATTTTACTACTCAATCAAAGAAGCTTGATGCTGTGAGGCAATGATCGCACTGTGATCGCTTGCAATTGACAGACCTGCCGTAGTTAGCATATCTCCTGAAATCATGGCGTTAATGCCAAAATCATAAAGAGAGGAAAAATCATCCTTAATCTTGATTCTGCCTCCTGCAAGACGCAGTACCACTTTAGGTAAAATATGTCTAAATAAAGATATTGTCAGCTTTATCTCATCTAAAGACAGAGGTTTAGCATTTTCAAGAGGTGTTCCTTTAATTGGATTTAATATATTAATGGGACAACTTACAACATCAAGTTTTTGTAACTCCAAAGCAATATCTATTCTATCCTCTAGAGTTTCTCCCATTCCAATGATGCAGCCTGAACAGACCTCAAGTCCGGCTTTTTTTGCATCTTCAATACACTTAATTTTTTGTTCAAAACTATGAGTTGTACATATTTGTGGGAAAAAGCGTCTTGAAGTTTCGATATTATTATGAACACGCGTCATTCCGTGTTCTTTCAACATTAAAAAATCAGCATAACTTAAAAGACCTAAACTTCCGCAACATTTTATATTTAATTTAGAGGATATTTCTTGATAGCCTAAAGCTAAATTTTCAAGCTCACGCTTTGATAATAAGGCTCCGGCAGTCACAACAGAAAATCTATGTACTCCACGCTCAGCGTTATACTTAGCTTCTTTAAATAAGGTTTCATTATCCTTTAAAGG
Source organism: uncultured Succinatimonas sp. (assembly GCA_900548485.1). Classification (GTDB taxonomy): domain Bacteria; phylum Pseudomonadota; class Gammaproteobacteria; order Enterobacterales; family Succinivibrionaceae; genus Succinivibrio. The sequence continues at coordinate 13,415 of URKL01000012.1, read as the reverse complement.
TGTAGGTTCAATCTCTGTTTTAAAATGACGGCTTTGTGCACAGAATTTACAATCCTCAGAGCATCGACCACACTTTCCATTAGAAATAGCACACAACTCAATCTTATTATTAAAAAAAGCCTGAGTGATATCTTTAGCACTCTTACCTAGTAAATCTAAATCACAACTAGCTAACTCTAATGCCTCTTGACGGTTTACAAGATAATTATCGTCAATAATTTTTGTGGAGAGCTTTTTAAGATCCATACTTGATCCTTTATTCAAAACAATTTTATGTATTTGTTATTTCAATGCTATACATTTATAAGACTACCATATATTGCCTATCTCTATTATTTTCTAAGCTTAAAATAAAAATCCATCCAAATCTTTGTCATGCAAAATGCATCTATCTTTTATTTCATATTTGCAACAATTATTTTATAAATGAATTTCATTTATGAAATACAAAAGCATTTTTTAACTTAACTTCGATTTAAATAAAACTTTATAACCGCCTTCAAAAAAGCTTTTTTTGAATATTGGCATGCTTTTTGCATAGTAAAAAGACATAGTCCCCAAGGACACAATTTGAATAAAAAATAAAAACATAGGAAAAAAAATTATGAATTACTCTCAATGGATGGCCGATTCAATTATAGCTCACAAAATAAACCTTACTGATCATTGGGGATATGAATACGGGCTCACTCTTGAAGGTATCTATGATGTATATAAGAAGACTTCTGACAAAAAATATCTAGACTTCATCACCAAAACAATGGATACCTTCATAAACGCTGATGGTAGCATTAACGGCTATCGTCTTGATGAGCATAATATCGATCATTTAAACAACGGTAAGATCGTTTTAAAACTCTGGGATGAAACATCTGATGAGCGTTATAAGAAAGCTGCTTTTAACTTACACGAACAAATCAAAACTCATCCGCGTACTTCCGAAGGAGTATTTTGGCATAAAGCTATCTACCCTCATCAAATTTGGTGCGACGGCTTATACATGGGAGCGGCATTTTTAGCAGCTTTTGCCTCTCGCTTTGGCAATGAACAGGATTTTGATGATATTGCTATGCAATTTCTAAAATCATATCCACACTTAAAAGATGAAAAAACCGGCCTACTCTATCATGCCTATGATGAGTCTAAATCTATGTACTGGTGTGATCCTAATACTGGTGTATCTCCTCACTTCTGGGCTCGTGCTATGGGCTGGTATGTAATGGCTTTAGCTGATGTTATTGAGTTGATGCCTAGAACTCATAAAGATCGCCAAGCTTTATGCGCTATTCTCAAAGATTGCTTGATTTCCTTAGTCAAAGTTCAAGACAAAAATGCAGGAGTTTGGTATCAGATCCTAGACTTAGCTGAGCGTAAACAAAATTATCTTGAAGCTTCAGCCTCTTGCATGATTACCGCCGCTTTATTTAAGGCCATCAGATTAAATATTTTAGATGAAAGCTTTACTAAAATTGCCAAATTTGCCTATCAAGGTTTAATTGCAGAATTTGTACTTGAAACTCCTGAACACCTCTTAAATTTAAATAAGATTTGTTATGTAGGTGGTTTAGGAGGTCAAGTCAGACGTGATGGATCCTTTGCTTATTACATGTCAGAACCAATCATCAGCAATGAGCCTAAAGGTCTTGGACCATTTTTATTTGCAAGCATTGAAAATGAAGTCAAGGCTTAAGGAGAATCAAAATGACTGATACAGTTATTAAAAATCCTGCACCAACAAATGTAAGAAAGATCGGCCTTAAAAACATCATCGGTTACGCAAGCGTAAACTTCTTAGGTGGTGGCTCTACTACTTTAATCTCTGCTTGGCTGATGTTCTTCTACACCACCATGTGTGGATTATCTGCTGTAAGTGCCTCCATCATCTTTACTTGTGCCCGTATTTTTGATGCTTTATTAAATCCGGTAATGGGATTTATCACTGACAATTTCTACAAAACTCGTCTTGGAAAACGCTTTGGTAGAAGACGCTTTTTTATTCTCTTAGGCATACCTTCTATTTTGGTGGTTTTCCCAGCCATGTGGCTTCCTGGGATGGGACTTACCTATTATTTCTTTATAAATCTTTTATATGAGATGGTCTTTACTATGGTAATTGTATCCTGTGTCTCCTTACCTGCAGAGATGACACAGAATGCTACTGATAAAGCTAAGCTTACTGGCGGCAAACAGATGTGTGGTGTGATTTCCTCAACAGTAGCCGCCTTTATCCCAGGATTGATGTTCCAATTATATGGTCAAGAAAATGCTACAGCTTTCGTTATGACAGGTGTAATTTACGGCATCATGATGGCTTTATCTTTGATAGTAGTTTGGATGTGGACCTTCGAAAAAGATCCTTCTGAAGTGCATGTATTTGCAAATACTTCTTCTTTAAAAGAGATATTCTTATCTATCCTTAGCAATATTAAACAAAGCCTAAAACTTAAGGCCTATCGTTTACATTGCATCATCTTAGCTATGGGATGCATCTATAAAAACTTAGCTACAGGTATCTTCACTTATTTTGTAGTGTCTGTACTCTTTATATCTCAAAAAGAAGCCGCTTGGGTTTTAGGTATTACACAAATGACCTCTTTTGCAGCTTTATTATTATGCATTTTCTTATGCCTACGCTATGGTGCCCCCAAAACCTTCCGAATTTTTACCTGTGTCGTAGTCTTAGGTTGTGCTGGCTTTTACATGCTTTCAACAATGATTGGTAGTGATTATTTAACCATATTATTATGTATTGCAGCTGTAATCTCCTTTGCAGGTCGTGCTGGTATTGATTATATTCCAGTCTTCCAATTACCATTTATGGCTGATATTGATGAGATTATCCATGGCGAACGCCGTGAAGGTATCTTCACCGGAGTTAACACCCTCTTCTCTCGTGCAGCAACTGGTATTGAATCATTAGCAATTGGTGTAGGTTTAGCAGCCTTTGGCTATGTAAAAGGTACTACTGAACAATCAGAATTCACCCAATTCGGTATCATGCTTATAGCTGTAGTAATGCCAATTATCTTTTTAGCTATAGGTTGGTTTGCCTCCACTCGTTTAAATCTCAATAAGGAAACCCACAAAATAGTATGTACCGAGGTTTCAAGACTTAAAAATGGTGGTAGTAAAGCTGACGTCGATCCTAAAGTACGCGCTGTAGTTGAAGACTTAACCGGTTATAGCTACGATAAATGCTGGACTTTAAAACACGACAATGAAAAATAAAAAATAGCAACTGATGTCTAAAGCCACTTTTTTGAGGTGGCTTTGCTTTTATATAAACAGGACAAAATACTATGAAATATGGCTTAAGAGGTCACGATTTAGGACGTCGTACACCTGAAGATGTAGCTTTATTTAAAGATTTAGGCTATGACTGCGTACAATTAGTTTTTCACAAACTTATCTTAGGTATTGAAAGTTTTGACGATTGCATCGGTAAAGATATAACCGATACTATTTTAAAAAACTGTCAAGAACGTCACTTGGAGATCGCTTCTGTCGGTTGTTATCAAGATTTAGCCAATCCTGAAGCTGAATCCTACAACCTTAATATCTACAGAAAATACGCTAAACTAGCTTGTGCAATCAACGCACATTATTTAGGAACAGAAAGCGCTTTTGTAGCCATAACCAATGAAGAAATTGCTAAAAGACGCAAGCAGCTTTTAAAAATAGCCCCTAAAATCTGTGCTATTGCTCAAGAGGAAGGTGTAACCTTGCTCCTAGAGCCGGTTAGATTACAACCCCTGCATTGCCCTGAACTTTGCCTTGAAATCTTGCATAGCGTTCCTAAAAACACTCTAAAATTTATCTTTGATCCTACTAACTTAGTATTGAATACAGAAATTGAAACTCAAGCTAAACTTTGGGATTTATGGTTTGAAAATCAAGAACTCTGCGACCATATTGCTATGATCCATTTTAAGGATTTTTCTTTTGATGAAAAAGGTAATCGCATTATGAGCAGACTTAACCATGGCAATATTCATTGGCATAATTTAAAGAACAAATTCAAGAGATTAACTAATATTGAATATGCCATTCGTGAAGCTCAGTCTACTCCATATATTCAGGAAGAATTAACTTTTATGAAACAATTTTTCTAACATTAAAGCTCTCAGAGCTAAGAAGGTGAGCGGCTAAATTTTGTGGCGTAATTTACGCCAAAGAGTTACTCTTGAAATATTAAACCGTTGACACACTTCATCTTGACTCATAGATTCAAGCATTTTTTCTAAAAATTGTCGCTCCAGATCTTTTAGAGAACCTATGTTTTCAGGCTTAACGATTATGCCTTCTTCATTTGATTTAAACTCAGATAAAGTTGATAAGTTAGAGTGATTTTCAGTCAATATATTTTCATAAAGCTTTTGTTCACTATCCGCTCCTAACCACATAATCTTCTTAAGAGTACTAAGCTTTATGATATTTCCGTCTAGAACGGAAGCCTCTGCCACATTACGTAACTCTCTAACATTACCAGGCCATGGCCATGACAAAATAAATTCCTGAGCTTCTTTAGTTATTGTGAAATCACGATTACCAAAAAAGCTTTCTAAGTAACGCTCAAATAAAGGAATAATATCTCCCTTACGCTGAGAAAGCGGAAGAATTCTTAACCTTAAAACATTAATGCGATAATAAAGATCTAATCTAAATTTACCTTCAGAGGACAGTTCCCATAAATGTCGATTAGTCGCACAAATAATTCTCACATCGACAGGTATTACCCTATCATCTCCAATACGCATAACCTCGCGCTCTTGCAATACTCGCAAAAGTCTACTCTGTACATCTAAGGGTAACTCACCTATTTCATCTAAAAAAATTGTACCCTTATGAGCTAATTCAAAAAGTCCTTTTTTGCCCTTACTCCGCGCCCCTGTAAAAGCTCCTTCAACATAACCAAAAAGCTCACTTTCAATTAAAGAAGGTGGTAAAACAGCGCAGTTTACAGAGACAAATGCTTCAGCTTTTCTAGCTGAAGCATTATGTATAGATTGAGCAAACATCTCCTTGCCAACACCTGTCTCGCCACAAATTAAAATATTACTTTCAGTTTTTGCATAGATTTCAGCTCTTTTAACCAATTCTAAAGTATTTGGATCGCAGGCTATCAAAGACGAAAATGTTGTTTTGGCAATTAAACCTTTGGAGATATTGTGAGATCTTAAAGAGCGTTCTGACTTTTCAATTTCTTGACCTTCATGCAAAATAACCACATGGTTATCAATGTCTGTATTAGGAAAGACAAAATGTTGAGTATGCATCAACACCTGTTTACCATTTAAGATCACAACTGAATTTACATCTGAAGTTTTCTTAAACAAAGGAGCCATAATTTCATACCATTTAGAAGAGCTAATGCCATGCATGATCCTGTCTGCCTGAACATTATGAAATACGGCTTCTCTTGAGAGATTAAAAATAACTATACCCTCAGAAATATTATTAATAATCAGATCGAGTCTTGTAAGTTGAAGACGCTTAATCTTTTCTAAATGTAAAATGCGCTGAGATGCTTCAAAAATTCGTTTTAGTCCAATCTCTGATACTGACAATGGACATTTAAAAATTTTACTACCTGTAATATAATTTAAAGCTGGCAGTGGCCCTACAATACCATCGGCTCCTGCTAAGATAGCCTCACCTACAGAGATGACCAGATCTTCTTTAGAATTGCTCTTTAAAATATAGATCTCAACTCCTGAGATAAGCATTTTAGGAAATTCAAAATTAAATCCGTGACTATCAAAAATCACATAAATTTTTTTGCTACCTTGTTTTTTTAAAATAGATATATCATTCAGTACAGAAAAAATATCGCTCTGAACCTCTAATACTGTAATAGAAGTTAAAGCTCTGAGCTTATGCGCATAATCGCCATGAGAAATAATCAAAAGATATTCATTAGCTTTTACTTTTTTTTCAATTTCTTCCCAAACATCACTGACAACTTCGCAGTCAAGCCCAATCTCGGCTATACTTTTATTTGCAATATCTGCTATTGCCGGTAATGGTGTTGCAAATAGAGCTTTTTTCTTACTTTGCACAGAGTTCTCCATTTAGAACTATATTTTTGAATTTACCTAATTATTATAAAAGTACTTGTAAGCAATATTTATTTTAGACGAAAGATAAGCTAGCAATAAAAATATTTACTCTCTTTAATATTTCTGATTTCTCTATTAATGATTCTAGTTGTTAATGTCAACCTAAAAAAAAGGGGGAGAGGACATAAAGTTGGACTTATTTATAATATCCCAATATTTTTTTCTGTAATCAATTGGACTTAATCCTCCAAGTGTAATTTTTCTTCTTTTTTCTGCATACCAATGAATATATTTATCTAGTGTATTTATAAATTCATCCATTGTGACACCAATCCAGCTTCTGTTGTAAAACATCTCATTCTTTAATCTTCCAAAGAAGCCTTCACAGGCCGAATTATCAGGACTGCATCCTTTTTTTTAGGTTGACATTAACAATTAAAAGCTCAGATTGAGTTGTAGCTTCCTTTAATTCCCTTACAATGCTACAATCCAACAAGTTTTAGAACGCAATCAATTTTATGTTGTAGCTTCCTTTAATTCCCTTACAATGCTACAATCCGTAAACTAGCTTCGCTATCATAATTCATAGTTGTAGCTTCCTTTAATTCCCTTACAATGCTACAATCTGGGAGCCTCACGAAAGAGCTGACACTTTAGTTGTAGCTTCCTTTAATTCCCTTACAATGCTACAATCGTAGCATTTGCAAGTTGTAAATGTTCCGCAGTTGTAGCTTCCTTTAATTCCCTTACAATGCTACAATCTGAGCGCCGTTCATGCGTTCCCAGTTGTTCGTTGTAGCTTCCTTTAATTCCCTTACAATGCTACAATCACGGATAAAACTTGAGATCGATATTCGTCAGTTGTAGCTTCCTTTAATTCCCTTACAATGCTACAATCAGGGACTCGTAGTTCTTACCGGCCTTGTCCGTTGTAGCTTCCTTTAATTCCCTTACAATGCTACAATCCGCCGGGATTGTCTTGCGCACCATTCATGCGTTGTAGCTTCCTTTAATTCCCTTACAATGCTACAATCATATGGAAGGTGATTATGTCGTAATCGGCGGTTGTAGCTTCCTTTAATTCCCTTACAATGCTACAATCGCATATATTTCTTTATTAAGTATAGTTTGTGTTGTAGCTTCCTTTAATTCCCTTACAATGCTACAATCATTCATGTACTCCAAAGCACTATTAATAGCGTTGTAGCTTCCTTTAATTCCCTTACAATGCTACAATCAATAATGCAGTAAGTGCTATCAATACTACTGTTGTAGCTTCCTTTAATTCCCTTACAATGCTACAATCCTCAACTGTCACAGAGTCTTGTAAGTTTTCGTTGTAGCTTCCTTTAATTCCCTTACAATGCTACAATCCGATTACTTGCTAATCTTTGATTCTATCGGAGATTAGCAAGTTTTATTTTTTCATAAATTTCCAACTTATGGTCTATTTTTTCTCTTTCTACCTATTTTTTTAAAAAAGTAATAACTGAACGCCTCCAACTTTTTCTTCTTGTCGAGTCTTTTTTCCTACTAAAAATTGAATAGATGCATACTGTTTTTCGGTTACAGTCAAACATCGAATGGAGCCTTTTGGAGGTAGATGACCTTTTATTCTTTTATAATGTAGATCTTCACCATCTTTACCTACAACAATCCGACTATATACAGAGAACTGAATCATTTCGAATCCATCTTTTAGCAAAAACTTTCTAAAATGTATATAGTCTCTTTTATTCTGCTGAGTAATGGTTGGTAAATCAAAAAATACAATCATTCTCATATAATTCTTCTTCACTATCATATCAATTAGCAATTATCATAATTATGAACGGCAAATATCTTTATTTCTGGAACTGAAATCTTATAAGATGAATCTCTTAACACCCTAACATAACTTTCAATTAAATATTCTGTTGCTAAAGAAACAGCCATATTGCCCTCTAGCATTGAAACTTCATAATTAAGTAAAGATACTAATTGAGCTTTTGGTAAAATAATATTTTCATCAGTATGGTGTGTTTTTAAGAATCTGCATGTAAAGATATCAACCAATGGTCTAAACGGTTCTATAAGATCATCAGCAAGATTAAATGGATTTTTCTGATTACAGTGAAAAATACCGATAGCAGGATAAAGACCGTGAGCAACTAAACGTCTTGCTATTTCTCCTCTTATAACAGCATAACCATAATTTAAACATGAATTTATAAGAGATGATTCTTCCGTCCTAACAAAATCATCTCCAAACAAAAACTTAAAATATTTAATAGCAGCCCTAGCCTCTATATTGTCAGGATCTCCTGACCTAACTTTCTTTGATAATTCAATAAGTGTATCTGGTCCTTCAAGCTCATTTAACTTCAAACACGATGCTTGATTTTTAATTTTTGCAGAGATAATTGCCGCTCTTAATCTTTTTGAAACAGGTTTTGGGCAACTAAGTTGCAGATTTAAAATTTTTAAAGGATTGCTATACTGAGAAAAAGCTAGAAAGATGCCATTTGGGAGATGTGATGAATCTGTGCTGAATATGGCAATCCCATATTCAGCAGCTTTAGACAGTACACCCTGCGTAATTATAACTTGAGGATTATCTATAATAACTGAAGATATATCCTCTAGAGGAACTCTATAATTTTCATCTTGTCTGACTATAAGAGCCCCATCCTTACACGACAATTTTGCTGGATTTGATATAATAACATTACGCCAACTCAAGTCTCTTCTCTGCTCCAGCTAGATAATAATTTCCTAGAACATCCACACGATATTTTGTAACGGATTTTGCTGTTTTAAGACCAATACTTCTTATTAGTCCTTTTTTATATTTTTCAGTAGATCTATCATGAAGAATAATGTTCACAGCACCTGTGGCCCTATCGAATCCATTAAAATATCCAAAGTATGTTTCTTTTTTAAGTTCAATTTTTATAAGATCATATTGAGTAACAGAAAAACACCACTGGTATGTATCGTCTATCACAGTCCATTCTGATTCATGTTTTTTTGCAACGCACGCTCTATTTGGAAGCTCTTTAGCAATAGCATATATAGGAACTAAATAATACTTACCTTCCTTAAAAAATATATCTACCCTGAATATATCTCCATTGCCAGCAATTCCATGTCTTATAGGAACACCTGAAAATGTTTCTTTAACTCTTACAGTTCGTACAACTGGATTAAGAGGATCTTCTTCTCCATTACTATTAGGCATATGCATTGGATTATTCGTTGTGAAGATCTTTGCTGAATCTTTTGCTTTTAGTTTCGAAATTTCATTTATGTTATTAGACTTACAATACGCTTCGAATCGTCGTTTTAAAGCATTACATAAATTCTTATTTCTAGTATCACTATCTACAATTTTTGAAATTCTGTCATATGAAAGCTCTGATAACTTAACTCTGCTTACAGCAACCTTTTCTTTATTCATTTCTTCAGTCTGACTTCTTACAGTATCAGCATGAAGAGCCCCTCTTCCTATTTTTTGTATTGCACGAGAAACAAATAATGTTTTAACCTTACTAATGTCTTCTTCTGTATAACTTTCAAACAATGACAACTCGTTTTTAAGCTCTTCAATATCTGAAGAGAAAACTCTTAAATTAAGCTCTTTTCTGAATTTAACCCATGGATATGGAAAATATAACTTCTGACTTCCAATTGATTTCTTTAATAGTAATTCTTCATCACTCTCTAAATCTGGATCTGATTGAGAATCTTTTAAGTACTGACGTTCTTTATGCTTTGACCAATACCCTATTAACTGAACCATTCTCCTTGAGCAACAAGCCACAACTGTTGCATCCACAGCATGGTGTCTATCATTTTCAGATCTGTTTTTATTGAGTCCCCAATGTTTTCTTAAATAAGCTGTAAGCTGACCTGATACAACTACACATCCTGACTTATCAGCTTTATCTGAAAGACGTAAATACTTATCAATAAAATTTTTTACAAAGCGACATGCATAACGAGTGTCATTTAGATTTCTATCTAAAAATTCTTTCTTTGAATTCCTATTAAGTGATTTTTTCAGTAAATTACAGCGTTTGTTCTTTCTTAATTTCTTATTTGATAAAACTCTTGCTTCAAATTGATTCCAATCAAGATTATGTGACATAAAATACTCATAAGGAAGCATATTTCCCTTATTTTGGTTCTCTTTAGTTAAAACTAATACCTTATTATCTTGAGAATCATTAAAAGAACGAGAGTAAGGAAGAACATGATCTACTTCCACATAACCTTGTTCAAATAATCTTCCTAAATCTATGGTTTCCCCAGAATATATTGACTTGCAATCTTGCTGTTTATATAAAGAGTACTTCTCAAGATTTTTACCAGAACGGATTCCAACACCAAAAATTCTATCAAATTCTTCTTGTTCTTTTTGTCGTCTTTCTTTAATTTCTTCCTGTCGCTTTTGTATATCTATACGTTCTTCAAATGTTTTAGATAAATCACGAGCAAGTTCAATATGAACCGACTTTGGTGATCCATATTTCTTTACTAATGCATTTACAACTTTTCTTGTCTGATTAATAACTCTCATCACTACAGGATTACGAGGTAAATCATCAAGCTCAGAGTTTATTATTAGCGTTCCATTTGGTTCTCTTCCTGAGAATAACGGAGGAAGATATTTTCTCTTCTCTTTACTATCTTGACTCTGCTTATAATGAGCATAACCAGCTTCTGAGCAAGCTACATCAAAACGTTTGCCCTGCTCCATAATGGGCACAATCTTTTTTAAAGCCTTTTCTGACAATGCACTAAACCCATTAAATCGGATTTTAAGCAATGCCTCAGCAACTTCAGACTTTTCTCCGCAATCTAAAAGATGCTTTTTGACTTCTTCATCGTCTTTATATATTGAAAGAATGTAAGCGATCCTGTTATACCTATCATAATTTCCTTGACTAATTTGTGTACTTAAAATATTCCACTCTTGCTCAAGGCTATTACTCATATAAGCATCTTTTATATTTTGATAGCATGAAGACTTATAGAAAATTTTACTTTCTGGATTTGTTTTTTTTGCAGTTTTTTTTGTATCTGTTGAGTCTTCACTAGTACTAGCGGTATCTTCTACTTTCTTCTTTTTAGATGAAGTAAGCTGGTCATAATTAAGACCCTTATATTTGTATTGATGATTTTTTGGCCAAATTCCTGATTTTACAAAAGCTGTTGTTAAAGAGCTATACCTTATATCACTCTTTTGTTCATAAATCTTATTTATAACAATAGAAATTTCTTCAACCGTAAGAGCTCTATCTTCACAATCTTCTGAGTATATTCGTAAGTTTAGTAACTTAGTTAGCCATACATGTCTTTCTGCAAAGTAATTAGCTTTTGGAGATCTAAGTTCGTCTTTTTCAAATCGACAATGACCAACCATCTTTAATAACTGTTCTCCTTGAAGGGGAGGTTTCTGTTTCCACAAAAATCCCGACTTTTTATCTCCCGTTCCTAAGATAGCTTTAAAGAAATCATCCGTTAATAAAGGGTTATGAAAAACTTCTTTTTGAACTGTAAGAATTTGCTTTAACTCTTCATTAAGCAAAACTCTAGATATAGATTTTGTATACTCATCTGCTTTATTACGTTGCGCATCAGGGTATTTATTTAGAATAGTTTCGCCTATAGTTCTGAAATGCTCATTAGTCAAAGCTAAAGAATTTTGAGCAAGACATTTTTTTATTTTCCCTTTCTCTGTGTCTTCTGTTTCTTCAGCTGATGATGACCAGTAAAAACCTCTATGTTTACAGATATGATAAATAATTCGTGCTAATTGATTATTAGAAAGAACTCCATCTAATCCTTTAACCCTAAGATTCCACGGATTTTCATGATGTTCATTATTTAATATTTCATCTTTTGAAGAGATTAAACCACTCTTTATTAAGTAATTTAACAGGGAATTTAATCGATTAGCTCTTCTATAAATACGACGTCTAGAAAGTCTACTAGTTCTTCTAACAAGATTTAAAGATTTACCTTTATCTTCTGTTTCAGCAGCTTTAAAAGCTCTTACGCCAAGGTCTACAATACGTTTATTCTCATCATCAACAACAGACCATCCAACTGATGCGATACCCAAATCAAGACCAAAGATTAAATCCATAACTAGACCTTTTACTTAATAAAAATATAAAATATATATTTATTGTAAATAAAAATGATACTAACTTTTTGTAGTTTAGTTCACATTTTTTTTAATAAGTGAGTCAAGAAGGTTGTAAGAGCTGAATGGATTTACTACAATAAATACTATTGTAGCATTGTAAGGGAATTAGACGTTGTTACAATAAGGTTTTCGAAAGATTACCGTACCCGACCCCACTTAGGTGGGGTCTTTCATTATATAAGTAACTACTTTTTCAAGTTCAATAAATCGACTCTACAGTGCCCTGAGTTTATAACTTTCCAAACTTTAAAGGAATGATCTTTAATAATACTGTGTACATCACCTGTCCTTTTATAGGATATATTTAAAAAAACCAAATTCCTTAATTTAAACATTCTACATCGTACTTAATTTTAGCAATAACGTCTTTTCTTTTTCGGTTTTGGTTCTTTCGAAGATCTGTGAAAGCTCTGAAATTATTAGATTCTTTTCAGGGTTACCTCAGTTACTCTGAATAACATAAGTTTTTAAACAGCAAGGGAAGATAACGTAAACTTTGGTTCTTCCGTAATTCTGTGGCTAATTAAATTTCATTGTGAATTTTATACAAGTCAGGATACAAAAAAGGTCGTTTCCTTTATGATTGTAATAGACAAAAAATCAATCTAAAAAAAACGACCTTATGAATATTGTAACTGATTTATTATTTAAAAAAATATTTCCTGACTTTAATATTTCTGATTTCTCTATTGATGATTCTAGTAATGAAATCACTCTTTACTTAGAGCCTTCAGCCCCTCCAGTATGCCCCCATTGTAAAAGCCATAAAGTAGTTGTCCATGAGTATAGAAAGAGAACTGTAAGGGACGATAAATTCTTTGGTTATGTATTTATCCTTATCATTACCTACAGAACCACTAAATGCTTGTATTGCGATAATTATGGCACCGAAAAAGTCTCTTTTATCTCTGATAATGCTAGGGTTACTAAGAGATTAGAAAACACAGTTATTGATGATTTAGAAAGGGCTGGCTCAATTAAAGATACAGTAGCTTAAACTGCTCTTAAATGGGATACCTGTAAAAAAATTCATAAGCGTTTTCTCCAAAGAACAATACCCTTTAATTTAGGAGATGCAACCCATCTGGCAATTGACGAATTCTCTATCCGAAAAGGACATAAATACGCCACAGTAGTTGTTGATTTAGATACAAGGAGGG
>URKL01000011.1 GCA_900548485.1 uncultured Succinatimonas sp. | reverse complement strand
CATATATCTTATATTAATCTTTGCAGAATCAGACACCTGAATTTCTAAAGGGGGAATACCGCTAATACTAATCTTATCTCCGGCTTTAAAATTTCCTTGTTTTAAAACATGACCTCGACTATCAGTCACTTTTAAAGCAACATCACCTTTAACTGAAATTTGGGCATTATTCATCGAAGCTAAACCTTCGCGACCTGAAAGTGAAGCTTTTGAAGAAATATCCTTTAATTTATTACTAAGCCTGACTTCTACCTTCTCTTCTTTAGCTTCAACCTTTACCTCTTGAGATTCTTGCTTAGGAGCTTTGATTTCAGCTTTAACAGAAAGTTTTTTATCCTCAGTCTCTCTAGCACTATTTGAAAATTGATCTACATTTGAATTATTAGCATTCTGTGTCTTATTTAAAGACTCCTGCTTCATGGAAGCAAAGTCAGGGGCACCGGAATTTAAATTCTTTTGTGATGCAAATTGATTACCACTGTCAATTTCAACACCAGGAATAGTCAACGGCTCATCACCCCTTGGAATTATCTCTTCTATACTTTGAGAATTATGCGCAAAAGTATCTTCATTTTGCTCTAAAGCTTGTGCTTGAGCTAATGCCATTTGGGTATTAGGGTCAACTCTTTTGACACTTTCTTCCTGTACACTTTGAGCATTATTTTGAGAAGATACGTCTAAAGGTAAACTACCACTTACAGCCGGAGCTTTTGAACTATTAGCCGCTAGTAAAAGATCTCCTGAAGAGTTTTCTGATGCTTTATCTATAGTTAAAAACTTATAAATACCGCCTGAGATAGCGACAAGAACTACAACTCCCATTACTGTATATATAAAAGAGCGTTTTATCCCTAAACGATGTGGAACTTTCTGCTTTTGTATATTTTTTTGAGAATTTTCTTCGACATTTTGTAGATAAAGATCGATTAAAGTTTGCGGATCGATATTTACCAAACGAGCATAATTGCCAATGTATACTGAAACAAAAGAAACAGCTGTAGACTGATTTAAACGATCATGTTCAATATCATTTACAGTATTTACTCTTAGCTGTAACTTTTCCGCAACTTCCCTTATGCTTAGACCTAAAAGTTCACGTGCATGCATTAAGATTGCACCTGGACGATTCGGCACTTCTTCGTCTCTTAAAGTTGGCATTACCGGCACTTTATCGGCATCAGTAACTAATTCATCTTGTGAAAAAGGATCCTCTAATCTTAATTTATTCTCTTTATTTTCATAAGAAGAGCTTAAAGAATCAGAAGTTTTTTCTTGATTTAATGATTCTGAATTTGCCATTTTATTTTTAAGCTCACTTAAAGTCTTTTGTAAATGCTCTTGAGAATTTTTTAATTTATCTTGAGCCTGCTCTAAAGCATTTTCCGTATTATTTAGAGGTTTGGAAAACTTAAGTGAATCTATATGCATATCAAATAAGGGTTCTTTATGTTTTGATTGCTGATTTTTCTCAATAAATTCATCTTTCGAAGGAATAGTAAAGTTATCTTTTGCCTCTTGTCCTATTAAAGGCTTAGGAAACTTTACTTGAGATTCAGCTCCTTTATTTGCTCTTAAAGCCTGAGGGATCTTAGTGGCAAAAGCTAAATTATCAGAAAAAGATTCCTCTTTATCTGTTTTTTCCATATGCATAGATTCTGTCTCACCTTGATGTAGAAAAAACTCTGTTCTTTTTAAGTTTTCACCTTTGGCTTCTAGCTCTTGAGCTTTTAAATTATCTAAAGGATTATTTCTTAAAAAAGACCGTAAATCTTCTCGATCACCTTTAGATAAAATCTGATCTTCTACGCCTTTTTTTAAATCACTCATAAAACAACTCTATTTAATTGCTCTTAGAGGGGATCTTTTCCTTTAAGAGACGATCCTTAACTTGTCCTGCTAATTGTCCACAAGCTGCAGCGATATCATCACCACGGGTAGAACGTTTCAATACCGTGAAACCTTTTTCAATTAAAATCTGCTGAAAACGTTCAATAGCTTTAAGACTTGGTCTTCTATATTCTGAGGCCTCATGCGGATTAAATGGAATAAGATTGATCTTACAAGGAGTATGAGCTAAAAGCTTGCATAACTCTAAGGCATGTTTAGGAGAGTCATTGATGCCATCTAAAAGAACATACTCTATGGTTACTCTTCCACAATTAGCATTAGATTTATCTAAATAATTACGCACCGAAGATAAAACTTCAGCGATTGGATATTTTTTATTTAAAGGTACTAAAATATCACGCAATTCATCATTTGGCGCATGCAATGATAAAGCTAAAGCAACATCTACCTCGCCTGAGATCTTATTGATAACCGGAGCTACGCCTGAAGTTGAAATAGTAACGCGACGCTTTGAGAGTGCAAAAGCATAATCAGAAAGTAAAATCTCGGTAGTTTTAAGCACAGCATTCAAATTTAATAAAGGCTCACCCATACCCATCATCACAACATTTGAAATCGGCTTTTGCTCATTATTTTCGCTAAAGCCTACACGGGTTGCGGCTCTGAAAACTTGACCTATGATTTCATGAACCTTTAAATTACGATTAAAGCCTGAAGCTCCCGTACGACAAAAGGCACATTTAACCGGACAGCCTACCTGTGTTGAAATACACAAAGTATTACGATCATCCTCTGGAATCAGTACAGTCTCAACTAACTGACCGTCACCAATATCTAAAGCCCACTTAGTAGTACCATCTGAAGATTTTTGTTCAGAAACAATTTCTGGAGCTGAAATCTCTGCAATTTCAGCTAAATGCTCACGTAATTCGCGCTTAATATTAGTCATTAAGGCAAAATCGGTAACACCATATTGATATATCCACTTTAAAAGCTGTTGTGCTCTAAAGGGCTTTTCTCCTAATGACACACAAAAATCCGCCATATCCTGAGGAGAAAGATCAAGTAAATTTAATTTAGCGGTCATAAGGAAATTCCTGCATTAAGATAAAATAACTGCAATCTTATATTATAACAAGAATGTACGCTTACCGATATAAAAGCTTATATGCTCATCCTAAGTCTTAAGCGCAAGTTATATATAAATGCCTTTCACATAAGGAAGAGAACTTTTTGAAAATTAAAAACTACCAGTATCTAAAAGTTTATCCACTAAAAGAGGTACCGTTTTCGAAGCTATCCCATAAATACCATCAGTAAAATCTGAGGCTACTGCGCTTTTTTTAAGATTTATCTCTACACAACGCGCCCCAACCGATCTTGCAAATTGACAAAAACCTGCAGCTGGATAAACCACCCCAGAAGTCCCAATTGCAATAAATAACGAGCTTTTTTGTAATTTAGTGTAAATTTCATCCATAAAATATGGCATTTCACCGAAAAAAACTATATCTGGTCGAAGCGAAGATTGATGGCAAAATTCACATTTGTCTATAGGGGAGGAATCTTTGTCAAAGAAATAATGACGCTGACAATGCGTACACCAAATACTTTTTAGATTACCATGCATATGAATAACATTCTGGCTTGATGCTTTTTCATGCAAATCATCAATATTTTGCGTAACAATGGTCACCTCTCCTGAAAACTTTTGTGGCCATTGTTGTTGTAATTTGGTTAAAGCAAAATGAGCTGCATTTGGTAGTTTATCTACTAAATTACGTCTTAATCTATTATAAAAATTATGTACCTTTAGACTATCTTTAGCCAAAGCTTCTACAGTACATACATCCTCAACTTTCTCTTGTTCCCAAAGTCCAGTCTCTGAACGAAAGACAGGAATTCCTGATTCAGCGGAAATTCCTGCGCCAGTCAGTACCACGATATTTTTATACATAATTTTTTCCTTGCTAAGCTTTAAGCTACAAATAACTTAAAGCTAGCTTTAATTAAGATTTAGACAATTATGCCTGTTTAGACAAATAAGTTGCTAAGGCTCGAATTGTTGCACCTGTAGGTCCGGCACTTAAAAAAGGAGAACCTCCTGGAAGATAGGCTGAGCTTAAGTCAATATGCATCCATACAGAGTCTTTGCTGACAAATTTTTCTAAAAAAGTAGCTGCTGTAGAAACTCCAGGAGCTCCCTCTCCATGAGAGGTATTTAACCATTGAGCTCGATTAGAGGTTATATAGCGATCATGAAAATTAAATAAAGGTAATTGCCAAACTAGTTCTAAAGTGTCAGCAAAGGCATCAAAGAAACTTTTTGGTACTTGATTATTACGCGCTACTACCGCACACATATCACGACCTAAAGCAATCTTTGCAGCCCCAGTTAAAGTAGCCTCCGAAATAATACTTAAAGCACCACTTTTTGAGGCTTCAATTAAGCCATCAGCTAATACTAAACGCCCTTCAGCATCGGTATTACCCACTTCAACACTAATACCATTTTGATATTTAATAATATCTCCAGGGACCATAGAGGTAGCTGAAACTAAGTTTTGTGAACAACATAAATACAAGCGTATATGTTTAGATACTCCAAGATAAATGGCTAAAGCTAAAGCACCTGCTAAATTTACAGCTCCAGTTTTATCTGTACGCATTGTATCCATAAATTTAGCGCCCTTTAAATCATAACCACCTGAATCAAAGGTGATACCCTTACCGACTAAAGCTACATCTACAGGACTATTCTCATCTAAAGACTCTGGTATATAGTCAATAATGCCTAATACAGGGCTGTGAACACTTCCTGATCCTACTGCTTTTAAACCGCTTAATTTTTCAAAATCAGGACTATCTCTATTGATAAGCTTTAAACTAAGAGAGCCTTTTTTTGCCTGTTTTTTAATCAATTCATAACAATTATTAACTAAAAGCTCTGGATAGATTTCCGCATTTGAGGTATCAGCAAGCTTTCTACAACTATAAACAATGTTGTAAATTTCACTGATTTTAGCTATCTCATCTGCATTTATTGGCAAAATAAGTTCAATTTCATTTACAAGATCGTCTAATCCCAAGGCAAATTGATAATATCCCTCTAAATTTAGATCTGCTTTAAGCTTAAAAGTTTTTAATCCTAAAGAAGCGCATAAGCGTCCCGCTTGTGCATAAGGATTTATACTGTTATTGTCAATAAACAGGACATAACCACCATCACATGGAGCAAATTTTGCATCAGCTCTAAAAGGATCCTTTGGTTTAGTTTCACATAGCTCAATGATAAGAGCTTGTTTTGAACAGTCTTTATCTAAAAATTTAATCATCTTAATCTTCTTTTATAAGTTTAGGAACTTTAAGACAAATCTCATCTGCAGCCATTTGAATCTCTTCTTTTGTTGTAAATCTACCAAAAGAAATTCGCAAAGAAGCTCGAGCTTGCTCGTCACTAAGACCAATCGCAGTCAATATATATGAGGGTTTTAAATCAGCAGAGGCACAAGCTGATCCTGTTGAAACAGCTATTCCATTTAAAGTTGGTAATAAAACTCTACCATCAACATGGTTAAAGCTTACAGATAAGATCCCCGGTACATGCATACTAGGGCTACCATTTATAATAATTCCTTTAATAGCTTTTAAACGACTTATCAAATATTCTCTAAAATCTTCAAGGCGTTCTTTATCCTGAGAGCCCTCGTGTTTTAAGATCTCAAAGGCTTTTCCCATACCAGCAACTTGATGGGTAGCTACCGTTCCACCTCTTAAACCTTTTTCTTGTCCGCCACCAAAAATTTGCGCATAAAGTTTTAGATTTTGACTTCTCTTGATATATAGAGCCCCTACCCCCTTAGGGCCACAAACCTTCTCAGAGGTTAGGGTTGCTAAACTTACATCACTATGAGCAAAATCAGTCTCGATATAACCTGCACTTTGAGCAGTATCGGTATGAAAATACGCACCTTTAGCTCTTGTAAGGCTTGAGAGCTTTTTTATATCATTTACAGAGCCTAAGACGCTATTTGCCTGAGCAATTGATACTAAAAAAGTTTCCTCATCTAAAACACTTTCTAAAAGCTCTTCATCGACTCTGCCATCTTGATGTGGCGTTAAATAAGTAACCTTATATCCTTGGTGTTCTAATTGCTCACAGGCCTCTAAAACTGCTTTATGCTCAATCTTAGTAGTAATAATATGCCGCCGTTTATCTCCTTGAGATGCTAAATATTTAGCTAGGCCAAAAATAGCTAAATTATTACTCTCAGTTGCCCCAGAAGTAAAAGTAATCTCCAAAGGTGAACACCCCACAAGTTCAGCAACCTGAGATCGAGCATTCTCCATAATCTCACAAGCTTCCCAACCATAAACATGATCTTTTGCATGAGGGTTAGCAAAACAACCATCCTTAGTCAGGCATTTAACCATTACATCAATAACCCGAGGATCTGTTGGCGTAGCGGCAGCATAATCTAAATAAATTGGTTTATTCATTTTTATTATAACCTTCATTAACATGAGATAGGGCTAAAGCAAAAACCTGATCTACATGATCGTCATCTAAAGCATAAAATACATGTCTGCCATCGCGCTTAACTCTTACTAATTTATTTAAACGCATATAACATAGCTGATGAGATAATGCAGATTTGCTCATACCCAAAAGCTCCACTAAATCTGAAACACATAACCATTCATGAATTTGCAAAGCATTAACTATGCTCAGACGAGTAGGATCCGATAGAGCTTTAAAAAATTCAGCCATTACTTCTGTATCATCTACAGGTAACATCTGTTCCTTAATCTGGCCTAAAGTATCTTCTGAAAGAGTTAAACTATTTTCCTTTTTGCTCATAGCCAAACCTGTTTTAATAAATATTGATCTACATTAAGCGTTTGTAAAAGTAATTATGAAACCTTAATTAAACACTCAAAAATAATAAAACCAATAGCTAACTATTGGTTTTGTTTATATATCAAAAATGCGGCTCTATAATTGAGGACGTCGCCCTAAGTTTATAGCGTTTTTCTAAAGTAGCAATTTCTGCTAAGGCATAGCGATACTCTAAAAAACCATAACGTCTAGTAGCTGCAGATAAATAGAAATTATCGTAAGCAGCCTTATCTTCGCCATTTAAAAGATGAAGCTTTCCTAAATAAAAATAGGCTTCACATAGATGATCAACATAAGTTTCAGAGTCTTGTCGATAAGCTTTAATCTGCTCCCAAAAAATGGACTCATCTAGAGTTCCTAAATAAAGCTTAACAAGATTAAAACCCCAATTATCTTTCTTATCTAATTCTCTTGCGTGATCATAGCGCTCCTTTAAATTAGATAAAGCTTTTTCAGCCCCTAAAGCTCCTCTTTCTACAATATACATCCATAATAAACGGTAAGGATCGTTAGGATCTACCTTATAAAAGGTTAGAAGATCATCAAGCGCTAAAATATCACGATGAGCATAGTGTAATACTATTGCACGATTAAAATAGATATAACTTTCCTTAGGGTTTAATTCTAAGGCGGAATCAAAGGCATCTAAGGCATCTTGAAAACGTCCATCTTTAGCAAAATAGATACCCACAAAATTGTAAGGAGCTGCAAAAGTTGGACTTTCCACTAAAGCATTCATGAACATGGTTCTAGCTGTAGCTTCTAAACCTAATCTGTCATAAACAATGCCTAGTTCATAAAAGATTTCTGCTCTATCTCCCTTAGTCTTAGCTTGTGTATCAAGCATCATTGATAATTTAACAATAATAACCTGATCTTGCTCAACTAATCTTTCAGATGCTAAGGGTAATAAAATCTCATCAGGTGGAACACTGAAAGGACCAGTTAAATCCACCTTTTGAGTTACAGGCACTTTTATCTCATCACTACTTATACAGCCTTCTAATAGGCTTAAAGATAAAAGCAATGAAGATATAAGCGCCTTTGACTTATATGTGTGCACACATGCTCCACTTAGTCCATAGTCTCATAACCATCACTTTCCTTTTTCACAGGCTTAGATGGAATAAGATTCTCGTGTTTAATACCTAGAAAAATTGCCCAAGTAGAAGCTACATAAATAGAGGAGAAGGTACCAAAAACAATACCAACCATTAAGGCTAATGAGAATGCATAGATCATCTCACCACCAAAAATAAGTAAACTTACTACTGTAATTAAGGTTGTTCCTGAAGTAATAATGGTACGAGATAAAGTTTGAGTCAAGGACACATCAAATAAATGAGGTATCGAGATTGAACGCGATAACTTAGTAGCATTTTCACGTACACGATCAAATACAACGATCTTATCGTTCAAAGAATAACCCACCACAGTCAAAACTGCAGCTAAAACCGTCAAATCGTATTCAATTTGCCAAAAAGAAAACACACCCATGACAATAATCACATCATAAGCTAATGAAATTACTGCACCGGTAGCCATACGCCACTCAAAGCGGAAAGCAATATAAATAAGAATTGCTAGCAAAGAAACTACAATAGCTAAAATACCGCTTTCAACTAATTCTTGTCCTACAGCAGGACCAACATATTCTGAACGAGATAAATGCACATTAGGATCGATAGTTTTCGAAGCCTGCATAACCTTATCTGTTACAGTTTGCTGATCTAAGCCATCCTTAGGAGCAACACGTACAACTACATCTGAGGAGGAACCAAAATATTGTGTAGTACCAACAATGCCTTCTTTTGCATAAGCATCACGTACAGTATCAAGCTCAACACTATGAGTGAACTCAGTTTCAACTACAATACCGCCAGTAAAGTCTAAGCCCCAATTTAAGCCTTTAACGCACATTGAGACAATGCTAGCGATAACGAGACCTACACATAAAAGTTCCACAATCCCCTTAATTTTCATGAACGGTATAACTACACCGTCCTTAATAAACTGCATCATAGCAAGATCTCTCCTAGATACTGAGCTTCTTTAGATTACGTCCACCCCAAATAATATTTACAATGGCACGGCAAGCTGTAACCGCTGTAAACATGGAGCTAGCAAGACCAATCATCAAAACTAAAGCAAAGCCTTTGACGGCACCAGTTCCTACCATGAACAAAATCAAAGCTGTAATGAAAGAGGTAATATTTGAGTCGGCAATAGTCACGAAAGCACGAGCATAACCCTCGTTAATAGCAATCTGAATGCTTCTGCCTTGTTTAATCTCTTCACGAATACGCTCATAAATAAGCACATTCGCATCCACAGCCATACCTAGCGTCAACACAATACCTGCAATACCTGGCAAGGTCATAGTTGCACCTGGGATGAGGGACATGATACCGACTAATAAAACCATGTTGAATAATAAAGCTAAATTGGCAATGAAACCAAAAGATTTATAGTAGATCAACATAAATACAGCCAAAAATACTAAGCCATAAATCATGGCCTTCATACCATTATCAATATTCTGCTGACCTAAAGACGGACCTATGGTACGCTCTTCAACAATCTGAATCGGAGCAATCAAAGCACCAGCACGTAATAATAAAGCTAAGTTATGAGCTTCTTTAGCACTATCAATACCGGTAATACGGAAACTACTTCCTAAACGAGTCTGAATAGTTGCTACGTTAATAACCTGCTCAACCTTCTTAAACTTAGGTTTGTAATTTTTATCTCCAGGCTTAGGAGCATTAGGATCCTCGTCCGGTACAACTTTATATTCAATAAAGTTAGTAGCCATAGGTTTTCCAACATTATCCTTAGTGAAATTAGACATGATGGAGCCACCACGAGAATCTAAGGAAATATTTACCTGTGGACGACCATTTTCATCAGCACTAGAACTTGCATCTACAATATGATCGCCAGTCAAAATTACCTGCTTTTGAACTACTACAGGATAACCTTTAGCATCATATAAAAGCTCGGTTCCAGCTGGAATATGGCCAGAAGCTGCAGCTGCAACATCTGCATTACCATCAACTAATCTAAACTCTAAAGTTGCAGTAGCACCTAAAATTTCTTTTGCACGAGCAGTGTCTTGAATACCAGGTAATTCAACAACTACACGATCTGCACCTTGACGTTGTACTAAAGGCTCAGCAACACCTAATTCATTAACACGGTTACGAATAATATTGATGTTTTGTTCAACAGCATTAGTACGAATCTGTGAAATTTTACCCGGAGTCATAGTTGCCATCAGGCGGAATTTACCATCCTGATCAACACTCTTGATAACGAAATCCTTATGATTTGCAGATAATAAATCCTCAGCAGCCTTTCGAGAAGCTTCGTCGCGGAACTCAACGATAACATGATCTCCTTCAGCACGGGCTCCTGAGAGACGAATATCATGATTACGTAATTCAGAACGGAAATCATTTACTAACTGAGTACGCATCTTCTTCATGGCTTCGTCCATATCGACTTCCATTAAGAAATGTACACCACCACGTAAATCAAGACCAAGCTTTAAAGGATGCATGCCTAATGAACGCATCCAAGCTGGAGTTGCCGGAGCTAAGTTCAAAGCTACAATATAATTGTCACCTAAGGACTTAGTAACTAATTCACGCGCAGCTAATTGCATCTCAGTTGAGGAAAAACGAATCAATAATTGGCCGTTTTCTAAATCATATACACCTTCAATATTTTTAGCTTCAAGCTCTTTTTGAATTTGAGCTTGAGTATTGGCATCAATTTCCATGCCATGGGTGCCTGAGATCTGTAAAGCGGGATCTTCTCCATATAAATTAGGAATAGCGTAGAAGAAACCCACCGCAATGACTAAAAAAATTAGTAGGTTTTTCCACCAAGGAAACTTGTTTATCACGATGAGGGTCCTAAAAGATAGTCACGGCCACCAATGTGGCCGTGCTTAATAAGAATTATTTTTTGAGTTTTTCGACAGAAACAGGCTCAATAGTGCCCTTAGGTAAAACTGCCACAATATAATTGCGCTTCATCTGCATAACAACCCCAGAGGCAACGTCCATTAAAACGTACTCTTTGTTATCAGGTAACTTAACGATACGGCCTGCAATACCACCGTTAGTCAAGACCTCATCGCCTACAGCGAGATTGTCTAAAAGCTTCTGCATTTCTTTACGTTTTTTAGAATTTGGACGCATAATAAAGAAATAAACTGCGACCATACATACAGTTAAGACAATGATCATGCTCATGTCGCCGCCAGCCTGAGGAGCTGCATCAGCGGCAAATGCGGTGGGTATAATATTCATAAAAAATTTCCCGTATTATTTATATTTCTGTCAAAAGCGGCTGTTCGCCTGATTATTCATGAAATGGCAAAAAAAATTAGCCAGTTCTAAAAAAGTAAATATACCACAAAATGCTTATTGCTTCACAATTCTTAAACGTTTGTTTCAACAGGAGGCCTACCCCAAACGGCATAAAACTCTTCAGCAAACTCTTTTAAAGTACCACTAGCAATTGCATCGCGAATCTGTTGCATAAAATGTTCATAGAAGTGCAAATTATGGATAGTATTCAAATGTACTCCTAAAACTTCCTTACATTTATCTAAATGACGCAAATAAGCTTTTGAATAGTTGCGACAAGTATAGCAATTACAATTTGGGTCTAAAGGAGTAGTGTCATACTTATATTGCTCATTTCTAAGTCTAATTACTCCTCTTGAAGTAAACAAATGAGCATTACGCGCATTGCGTGAAGGCATAACGCAATCGAACATATCCACACCATTTAAAACACCCTGTAAGATATCTGCAGGTGTACCGACCCCCATCAAATAACGTGGGCGATCTTCGGGCATTTTAGGTGCAATATGTCCTAAAGCTTTATACATAATCTCTTTAGGCTCACCTACAGCTAAACCGCCAATAGCATAACCATCAAATCCAATATCAGTTAAGCCTTTTAATGATGCTTCACGCAAGTTTTCATCTGTACCACCCTGAATAATACCGAATAAAGAATTTTTATTACCTAAAAATTCAAAATGGTTTTTACAACGACGAGCCCAACGTAAAGACAATTCCATAGCTCGACGCATCTCAGAATTAGTAGCAGGCAGAGCGATACATTCATCAAACTGCATCACAATATCTGAACCTAAATCATATTGGATCTGCATTGATACTTCTGGAGATAAAAACAGTTTACTTCCTGAAATAGGATTACGAAAATGTACTCCCTCTTCAGTTACTTTACGGATCTCAGCTAAAGAAAAAACCTGAAAGCCACCTGAATCTGTCAAAATAGGCTTATGCCAATTCATAAAATCATGAAGATCTCCATGAACTTTGACTACATCAGTACCTGGACGTAACCATAAATGAAAGGTATTGCCTAAAAGAATATCTGCACCTATTTCAGATACATCTTCAGGAGTCATACCTTTAACGGTACCTAAAGTGCCTACAGGCATGAATGCTGGGGTACGGACAACGCCACGCTCAAACACCATCTGACCTAAGCGCGCCTTACCATCTTGTTTTTGTACTTCAAATTTCATAGTTTCTCCATGAAAACTTCAAAAACGAAGTTTCCTTATTTTAGATACAGCTAATTTTTTTTTGATCTTACAAAGATCTGTGGAAAGCTCTGATAAAAATATTCATATCAAAACTTTTTAACAGGGAATCATTTTTTAGCTATTAAATTCACTATCTTTATTAACGTTTTAATCTAACAGCAATTATGACAATTTTGCTGTAATTTTGACTTCCTCACCTTGCTAAAGCAAGAGGATTTCTACGGCTTACATTACTATCTAACATAAGTGAGTTAGCAGTGTTGACTCTTTTTAGAGTTCTCTTCCTAAGAGAGCAGTGCAAGCCCCTTCATTAGGATATTTACCGCTACGTTTTCATCTGTATTGGCTGTATATCCACAGTTTGTACATAAGAAGATAGCCTGGGAAAGTCTGTTATCTTTCAATATATGTCCGCATTTTGGACACTTCCTGCTCTTATTTTTGGGATTTATCTTTAAGTCTTCAACACATAGCGTGGTTTTTACTTATTTCCGGTATCTATCAATCGCGACCTTAGTATAGCAGTATATGAAAAAAAACAGATGTTTTTCCCATAAGACTTTGGGGTTACAATCTGCAGGTTCTTATGTTTTTTGTGGTTAAATACCGACAAAAGTATTTACTTCAGCGATTTTAAACAAATCAAGAGAAATATTCTCTTTTGTCTGTTCTAGATTTGCATCTCAATTAGTAAAATTTAATGAGGAAGAAGCTTCTGTACAGCTAAGGGTCACGGTATCTGTCATTTATTCTCCAAAAATTGCAATTTCTAAATTAGTCCATTCTTAAAGGAACTAAAAGTTTGCTAATTCGTAAAAAATTATCCGACTATACTGAATAAACTTTGGGGAAAGCTATTTTCTCTCCATCTTATTTTGCTACTAGTTGTGAAGGTTAACCTATTTCAATTATTAAGCAATATAATAGAACAGCAGAACACAATAGATTAGAAAAATGAAATTTTTCTAATCATCCCACTACATCCTTAAACTTAACTACGAGGTTTTGTGTACCCAAATTTTGATAAACAAATATGATGACAATGTTTACTTGCTTACATTCTTCTATGTCATAGAATTTACCCTCTTAACCTCTCAATTTATCTTGCCATCTAAAATTCTAAATTAAAATATAAGTTTAGCCTTATCTTTATATAAGATGTTTTTATATCTCCTTAATGTTGATTTTCAAGAGAAAAATCAGTTAAGTCTTGGTAAAGTCGATTTTTAAAAGCGTAACTTCCAAATAGAGCATAGGCTTGAGCTGTTTGTATAATGGTGGTATCAATGCTACTTGGATTGAGTTTATTTTGCTTAAAATCATAATCAAAGCAGTCGATCTTCTCGCCTGGACTAAAGACAACAGTTTTGCCATCAGCTCTTAGATAATCAAAATTCTTGTCACGCTGTAGCAAAGCGCGTTGCTTTTCAACAGGTACTTCCCGAGTCAAATCATGTCCTATCATAGGATTGATGCTACTAATTCCTGCTAATGACAGCATAGTTTGGGGTAGATCTAACTGACTTGCCAATCTATGATCAATCCGATGAGGAATATCTTTTCCAACAATGATGGCTGGAATCTTAAAATAGTCTATTGGCACCAAATCTGAACCTAGTACTCGTGCATCATGATCTGCAACTACAAGGAAGATGGTATTATTCCAATAACTAGAGTTGCGAGCCTGTTCAAAAAATTTACCTAGAGCATAATCAGCGTATTTTACTGCATTCTCTCGGCTTTCTTTAGGCTCATTATAGGGTTCAATCTTTCCATCTGGATAATCAAAAGGACTGTGATTTGAAACACTGAAAACTAGAGAGAAAAATGGTTGTTTCTCCTTAGCTAAACGTTCAAATCCTCGGTGAGCTTGATTATAAATATCCTCATCACTAGCACCCCAAGAACCAACGAATTCCGTCTTATCAAAGGTAGGCAAATCTACAATATCGTTAAAACCATTACCTAAGAAGAAACTTTTCATATTGTCAAAATGGCTTTCACCACCATAGACAAATTGTGTAGCATAACCACGAGATGCTAATAGTTGTGCTAGAGTAAAAAATCCATTTTGAGACTGACCAAGCTTGACCACTGCTCTAGCTGGAGTTGGAGCAAAGCCTGTGGTTACCGCCTCAATACCACGCACTGAACGTGTGCCAGTAGCGTAGATTCTATCAAAAGACCAGCCCTCTGCAATTAGCTTATCTATATTAGGTGAGAGGTCTAATCCTCCTAAGCTTTTAACATAGCGGGAACCATGGCTTTCTAGAAGCAAAATCACGATATTTTTAGGTTGGTTCTTAAAGCTGGTGTAATGCTTGGCTAAGGTAGAATTTGTATCTACAAAATCTTGAGTTGCCACCGTCATATCCGCACGTATTGTCTTGAGTATAAGATCTTCAGCCATTTTTGGATAATACCTAAAAGCATCATCCTCACTGCTCATCTGCTTGGCAGCAAAAGCCACACTATAGGTTGAATTGAGACATAAATCATTTAAAAGTGCATCCTGAGAGAAAGCAACCACAGACGGATTTAAGGGTCGATGATCAAAACTTGAGCGTATAGCCAGAACACTGAGCATGGTTGCCAACAAGCATAAAACCACTGCGATAAGCTTAGGACAGTGAAAATTTCGACAGAAAAATTTTCCCATCCATTTATACCCATAAAAGCTCATCGTAACGATAATTACTGCTCCTATAGTTAATTCTAACTTGTATCCACTAACAAGCATATCCATTATCTCTTTTGGATAAATGAGGTATTCGAGGAATAAACGATTTGGTCTAAGATCATACTCATTTATAAAAGGAGCAGAAACAGCCTCCATATAAACAGTAATAACCAAAAATACTGTGAAATATACTCTATAACCATATTTAACTATGGTGCCTAGGCTATTGTTTAATAGAAGTAATGGTGCAAATAGAAATGGGAGAAGCATGAGATAACCAATGCTTTGAGTATCAATACGTACTCCTCCATAGAATACTGAAAGCAATGTAGTGAAACTATCAATACGCTGATGTTGCCATAAAAGTAGCCCCACACGAGACAACGTAAATATCACATAAAAAATGAAACAGAGCTTGATCAAGGACAATAAAGGATTATTGCTTAAAAAAAAAGACTGATACTGCATAATAATTCTCTAATAAAAAGAATCTAAATATGTGGCGCTGGCAAAAATTACCTAAGAATAACGCTACGCAAAATATC
>URKL01000010.1 GCA_900548485.1 uncultured Succinatimonas sp. | reverse complement strand
TAGTACCAGCACGGGCAGTGCTGAGGTAGGAAACAACTACCTGATGAACCAGCGGCTCATTGAACTCGCGACCAAAGGTGTTTTCGGACACTTCCAGCTGCTTGTCGGCGCCAAATAACTTTAATTCCATGATCCTATTACCTCGGGTTAAGCTTTAACACTTGGCCGTACGATGAGATCGCCATTATTGGCACCAGGAACGGCACCCTTGACGAGGAGCAAATTACGCTCAACATCGATGCGAACGAGGTCCAAACCTAAAACGGTGACTTTCTCATTGCCCATGCGGCCGACCATCTTCTTGCCCTTGAATACTCTACCTGGGGTCTGATTTTGACCAGTAGAGCCAGGAACACGATGAGAACGTGAATTACCGTGGGTATAATCCTGATGGAGGAAGTGATAACGCTTGATAGTACCAGCAGTACCTTTACCTTTGGACTGACCAGTTACGTCTACTTTCTTAACATCATTGAAAGCATCAACTTTGATCTCAGCACCTACTTGATAAGACTCAAGCTCGGCGGCATCAAGGCGGAACTCCCATAAACCACGACCGGCCTGTACACCGGACTTGGCAAAGTGACCAATTTCAGCCTTGGTCATGCGGCTAGCTTTGCGATCACCAGTGGTAACCTGGATGGCAGTGTAACCATCGGTCTCAGCATTTTTAATCTGGGTGACGCGGTTTGCTTCTACTTGGATGACGGTTACCGGAACAGATTTGCCGTTCTCGTTGAAAACACGGGTCATACCAAGCTTGCGGCCAATTAAACCGATTGACATTGTATTTTTCCCCTATTTGTTAGCGAAGGCTGATCTGGACATCCACACCGGCGGCAAGATCCAAACGCATTAAAGCGTCAACAGTCTTTTCAGTCGGCTCCACGATGTCAACTAAACGCTTGTGAGTACGGATCTCGTACTGATCACGGGCATCTTTATTAACATGAGGGGAAATGAGGATGGTGTAACGCTCCTTGCGGGTAGGGAGCGGGATCGGACCACGAACCTGAGCACCAGTGCGCTTGGCAGTTTCAACGATTTCAGCAGTTGAATGATCAATCAATCTGTGATCGTAAGCTTTAAGACGGATCCGGATTCTTTGATTCTGCATTGCAGACTCCATTTTTTAAAAAGAACACGCAGACACTCGCCTTCCCGACTATATCCTTAAAAGGATTTATCAGGAGGAAGTAATCTCTGCAACAATTTCTCCCACAATTAGGGAGAGTATCATCAGCCGCATCATATTGACGTAGGGCTGGTCTTGCAA
The DNA here is from genome assembly GCA_900548485.1 of uncultured Succinatimonas sp. GTDB lineage: Bacteria > Pseudomonadota > Gammaproteobacteria > Enterobacterales > Succinivibrionaceae > Succinivibrio. The sequence continues at coordinate 14,414 of URKL01000010.1, read as the reverse complement.
AACTAACGTTGCTTATCTTTAACAACGCTTGCAAAAGTGCAATTATTATAAACTTTAGTTCTAAAATAGCAAGATCTTTTAAGAAAATTTTTTAAATAAATTTTTCCATAAACAGCATATATAAGCTTAGATCTTATATTTTATTAAGGAGTTAGGCTTTCTTGATTATCAAAATTCTGATCTTCATGAATATGTTTTTTCCCATGTAAAGTAAGAGCCTGTTTAGCCGTAAGCCTATACTGTCTTGAACTTATATCATAGGCAGATGAATAAGACTCAAGGCCATAGATTCCTAAAAGTCCACATTCAAGCTCAAAAGTCAAATCATTAGTCCATACTTTATCTAAATGAGCTCTTAAAGCTGTATAAACATTTTGCCTTTGATATTTAAAATTCGGTCCTAAATATATAACTAGTGGGATCCTCACCATAGGAAAGGTAAATTTTGTGGGATTGTGGTCATATATTCCGTGAGACAATTCCTCGCCATGATCCGAAATAAAAGTAAGTGTTTGAAAATTCGAATAATTACTTAACTTTTTGTATAGTTTATCTAAAAAGTTATCCATAAAAAGGATACTTGCATCGTATTCATCAACAACCTTATCCTTACTTAAAAAGATCTTATATTCTTCAGGACTTCTTTCTGCGTATTTTTGATGACTTCCCATTAAATGTAAAATTAAGAATACCTGCTCCTTATCTTTAAGATCTGGAAGACGATTTAAAAGTTCATCATCATAAAAAATACTCTGCATGCCTGAAGTTCCATTAATCCACTCCTCATGCATTGCCGCCGACGAAATTACTGATGTGGGGGTTTCATAGATACCATATTTACGTTGATTTGAAAGCCAATATGTCTCATAACCTGAAATATTGGCCAATTCAATTAAAGAATAAGCCTCTTCTAATTTTTTATACGTATATTGATTTTGCTCGGTTAAAGCATAAGTTAAAGCAGGCACTGTTTGAGGAAAACTTGCGTAAGCTTTGGAGAAAATTAAGGCCTGGCCTTGTTGTTTAGACTTAAATAGATTAGGAGTGTTTTTTCTATTATATCCATAAACTTGCATCCGATCACGACAATGAGATTCTCCTAATACTAAAACATGAATGCCTTTAGCCTTAGGATCAACACCTAAAGTATCAAGTTTTGCTAAGCGTTCTTGACGCTTTAAAGTAGCTTCCTTAAACAGAGTAAACTGCTCTAATTGACGTCCTGTAACTTTTAGCACTGTAGTACCAAAATAATTGATATGCGGAACAACTAAGAAAAACTGGCCAAAAATCAGTACACATATATACATAAAAGCATAACTTTTGGCTCTATGCTTTATAAAACTAACCCGATTCAAAGAGAAAATGGTTACCATAATAACCATAACCGTGATAAGCAAAGCCCAAAACCAATTTATATCTATATGACTTATGACATATTCAAAACTTTCTTCATAATTAGTTTGAGCAAAAGCTAGGATAATATCTGAGGTTAAAAGTTCCCCTACTGCCAAATAATAATCCCAAATAGATAAAGGCAAAAAAACAATTAAAATTGTAAACAGCAGGACTATAGTCTTAATTATGGGGGATATAAACTTATGTTTAAATCTTAAACAGCAATAAACTCCTAAACCTATAGTTGCAAAACAACCACAAGCAAAACTTAAAGCATTAGTAAAATCTCTAAGTTTAGTATCAATGCCTAAACATAGATGAACACCTAAAACAGACAGACATAATAAAGAAAACCAAGAAAACCCCAAAAGGATCGATTGACTATAGCCAAATAAGCCCAAAACTAAAATCACGCTAAAGCTTGTAAGCGGGAAATACAAACTTTTTGACGAAAAAGAGCCTTCATAAACTTGCCAAAAAAAACCAGTTAAAATCACTAAAGTCCAAATCAATAGGCATAGCTTTAATATGAAAAATTTATGTTGAGTCAGATGTGACATCATCATAAAACTCCTTTAAAAATCCTCTCTTATAAAATTTATAAAGACGCAAAGTCTAACGCATTTTTTTGATGATGTAAAAAATATAGTTTTATTTATAATATAAAAGAAAATTTTTTAGGCTAAATTATGAAATTTGATTTTTCCCTTCCTTCTGACTTTTTAACAAAATCTCCTAGGACTGATTTAAAACTTCCTGACGGATATTCTAAAGTTGTACTTCACAGCTGTTGTGCTCCCTGCTCTACTGCAGTTTTAGAATGCTTATTACAAAATAAAATAGAGCCTGTTGTCTTCTTCTATAATCCCAACATTCATCCAAAAGACGAATACCTCAAACGACGTGATGAATGGCTACATTTATGCGAACTTCTAAAAGTTAAGACAATTATAGGCGATTATGATGTAGAAAATTTCTTTGAAAAAACAGCAAATTTTAAATGTGAAAAAGAACGCGGTAAGCGTTGTGATATTTGTTTTAAAATGCGCCTTGTTGCAACCGCAAAACTTGCTGTAAAACTTGATATTAACCTTTTTACTACGACTTTATGTACTTCACGCTGGAAAAGCAAAGAACAAGTAAATGGAGCAGCTTTTGCAGCTCAAAATGAGATTTTAGGTAGTAAATTTTGGGATATTGATTGGCGCAAAGGCGGCATGATCACTAGACGTTATGAGCTTGTTAAAGAAATAGGTTATTACAATCAACAATACTGTGGTTGCATCTATAGTTTAAAACAGAGATTGCAAGAAGAAAAACTCAAAGCCCAAAGATAAGCTTAATATATGAAATACTCTGCTATCTTACATAAGAAATTTAGTAGCCTTTCACAAGCCATCTTCTGCTACACAAACTGTGAATATACAGCAAGTGCGAATGAAAACGTAGCAAAAAATATCCTTATGGCAAGGCTTATCCAGCTAGATTAGGAAATGAATACCGATAGAGTTCAACACTGCATTCCTTTGAAGCTAGATAGTAATGTCAGCGATAAGGATCCCCTTGCTTTAGCAAGGGGATAAAGTTAACTAGGATAATTGCGTTTTTTAGTTAAACGCCATAAGTCTCGCGATACTTAAGCATAGCCTCAAGATGACTTGATAAATTAGCATCTTGCTTTATATAGGTTAAAAGATCTTCAAAGTTAATAATAGAAATAACATCTATACCTAAGTTCTCTTCAACCTCAGCAATTGCTCCCTTTTCACCCTGACCTCGTTCCTGTCGATTTAAAGCAATCAAAGCGGCCTTAAAAGTAGCATTATTAGCCTTAATAATAGCATCTGACTCGCGAATAGCAGTACCTGCGGTAATTACATCATCAATTAAAACAACTCTACCGACTAAAGGAGCACCAACTAGATTTCCGCCCTCACCGTGATCTTTTTTCTCTTTACGATTAAAACACCATGGTTTATTTATTCCATGCTCACAGCTTAAAGACATTGCAGTTGCACAGCACAAAGGAATTCCCTTGTAGGCAGGTCCAAATAAAACATCATAGTCACAGCCTGAATTTACCAAAGCTTGAGCATAACAGTCTCCTAAAATCTTCAAATCAGAGCCTGTATTAAATCCACCTGCATTAAAAAAATAAGGACTGGTTCGACCAGACTTTAAAAGAAAACTTCCAAATTTCAAAACACCTTTTTGTAAGGATAATTCGATAAAACGACGCTGATAATCTTGCATGCCTATACTCCATGATTTTTTTCAACTTAATTTTATCAAAAAAGCCTGATGGCTAAAACTCCAGACTTTTAGGACGTATATATGAATTAAGTATATACTTAGACATCTTAAAAAAATAAATGGAGAAATTATGACAGTGTCCAGTATGACAGGCTCAGCCTCGGTCCAAGTAAATACCCCTGAATTTTCATTTAATCTCATCATCAACACTGTCAATAACCGCTATTTAGACATTTATCTAAAATTACCAGAAAACCTGCGTCATTTAGATGGTGAAATTCGTAAACTCATTACCTCAAATTTTACCCGTGGTAAATTTGATCTATTGCTTAACCTAAAAAATGAGTCATCTTACGCTTTAGTTATAGATAAGACCAAACTTCAACAATTACAACAACTAGTAAAAACGGTTGCCAATTACCTTCCAGGAACAGTAAATCCTGTAGAGATATTAAACTACCCAGGCATTTTAAAAGCCGATGATTCGTTGCAGCCACAATTAGAAGAGCTGTTCTTTAACGCTCTAAAACAAGCTTTATCCGAACTTAAACAAAATCGTATCAATGAAGGTGAAAACTTAATCACAGCTCTCAAAGCTCTGCTTGGAAAAATTGAAAATAATCTGGATAAGCTTAGCCCTATATTAAATACTCTCGTTATCAAAGAACGAGCAAAAATTAAAGAACGTCTAGCAAAAATAGATATAAAACTTGATGAAAATCGCTTAGAACAAGAGGTGGCCTTAGCAACTCAAAAGGCTGATATACGCGAGGAATACGATCGTTTAAGATCTCATGTTAAAGAGAGCTATAAACTATTAGACAAGGGTGGAGTTATCGGCAAACGCTTTGATTTTATGTTGCAAGAATTCAATCGTGAAGCAAATACCTTAGCCACAAAAGCTTCAAGTTTAGAAATTACCGAAATTGCTGTAGATCTAAAAGTAATTATTGAACAAATACGCGAACAGGTACAAAACTTAGAATAAAAAATGCTCGAAGCATAAACAGTTAACATAATCTATAAGAAGTCTTCCTTCGCAAAAAAGGAGAGACGTTCACTAATGTTTATGCTTTTTTCTAAAGGCTATCATTACTATGGCTTAATGAGCGTAAAGTTTTAATCATATCTAAGAATAAAGGTGGGATCCATTCAATACCACGATCTTGCATGGCTTCGACCAAAATCAAGGCTAAACCAGGTTTACTTTTACGTTTAATCGCCATATCAATAATTTTATCTGCCGTAAATCCCTTTTTTAAAACCCCTGGAGGTAACATAGCCGCTTTTTTAAAAACATCTTCATAGCCTAGAGAATAAATATAATGTTCAATATCAATGTGAGGCATAATCGTTAAATGCTTTGCTAACTCTCTAGCCTTTACTCTTGATCTAACACTATTAGCATATTTTTGCCCCGCTTCGTCTCCATCAGTTAAAACATGAAATTCAATACCTAATTGCGAAGCTAATTTCATCAAAGGCGTCAAACCGCATTGAGCAAATTCTATGATTCTAATACCATCACATTGCAAGCTAATTCCCAATAAAGATGCTATCGTTGATAAAACCCAAACCTCAGTTTCCCCTTCAACTAATAACCAAGTTCTTGCAAACAGACTCATAGGCCTATTTATCCGCACATGAAAAGCTATGCGCCTAACCTCTTCTTGACTAAAAGAATTAGGTAAAACTTTAAAGCTTCTTGTGTCATAACAACGACGATGTAAACGCCTTAGCGAGTATAAAGTCATAGCTGAAAGCAGGTCGCCAGAATTAGTAGTTACAATCTTTTGAAAATCTATTGCCTCAACTAAAGACCAAAAAGATAATAATAAAGAAGGATGAAAACGAGCCTCAATATCTTCAAAAATAACTATTGGTCGAGCTTTTTTACTGATAATCCTATCGCCTTTACTTGATAATACCGCTCCTGCTAATAGAGATAACAGTAATTTAACTTTATTTAACCCTGGCTTTTGAAAAGTCTGGCTTATGGTGGATAAGGTTTCAATAGAAATAGGTCGATTAACAATATCCCCCGCATTACGACTATACTCTTGACTATAATTTATCAATTGAGGTCTATCGTAACTAGTTAAGTATTTTGATAACAAGGTATTTAATGTAAGTAAGGCCTGACCTACCTCCTGAGAACTTAAAGCCATATCTCCTGCTAACTTATCAACCAATTGATTAAAGTCTTCAGAAGCATCATCCGTTCCTTTTTCACCACAAGACTTATTCGCAAACATACGACTATCACGAATACGAATTACAGGATTTAAATTGATGATCATCAATAAAGCTTTATCAACAGATCCTTGTTCATTATCAAAAGGTTGGTCGTGATTATTGATAAGCTCATGTTTGGTTACGAATTTATCTTCAATTTTGCTAGATACAATACGCCAGTGCAAACGATAAAGTCCATCCTCACCATAAATCCAAAAACGTCTTAAACAATCTTCATTATCAAAATTATGAGAAATTGTACTTTCGCAAAACCATAAATTGATTTCTATTTTATCGACAACATCTTTATATATATCCCCAAGCATAAATTCTAAATTTTCTTGGTCTTCCTTTGGTAATATATCTTCTCCACAGGTTAACTCTTGATTATCTATACTCTGCAAAATTTGTTTTTTTGAAGATACACTAGGTGTAGGCGCGAGATTTAAAATAGTTTGTGAAAATAAATTTACTGGATTTAAAACTTTATTATTAGTATCTTGAGAATGCTCTTCCCCATTTAAAGCTACAGGTACGTATAAATCCTCTTCCTTAAACTGACATAATTTAGGTCCTTGGCCTAGAACCATCCATAAAAGACACAATAATGAGCTCTTACCCCAAGAGTTTTCACCTATAAGGGCTGTTGTATCCTCCTGAAAATCGATTGCCAAATGGCGGATACCACGAAAATTTAGTAAATCTGCTTTTTCAAGAAACATAATGGAGAGTCCTATATCTAACTTATTGTTAAATATAGTATTAGAACGTAAAGTTCGCCAGAATTATTACTAAAGAAATATTGAGATTTCAATAAGAAAAGGTAAAAATTGTGCTTTCTGAGCTTAAGATCAAGAGAGCACAATTTTTATTAGTGTGATACAGGTGAGAAGATTAGATACGATGCCACGTAGTTCCTGAAGGTCCATCCTCAAGCTCAATGCCCATAGCTTTTAATGCATCACGAGCTTTATCAGCAGCGGCCCAATCCTTATTTAAACGAGCTTGTGCTCTATCTGCAATCAATTTTTCAATTGTTGCAACATCTTCATTATCTCCTGCGCCACTCTTTAAGAAGGTTTGAGGATCTTGCTGTAAAATGCCTAATACCCCACCTAACTGTTGCAGTCTCTTACATAAGATGCTTGCTTCCTGCGGATCTTCAGCCTTATTGATAGCTCTTACTAAATCAAACAATACAGAGCTTGCTCCCGGAGTATTAAAATCATCATCCATATACTCACAGAACTTCTTGGTATATTCATCTTCTGTAGCTAAGACAATACCTTCAACCTTCGGCGCATCTCGCATAGTGGTATAAAGACGATTTAGACCAGACCGAGCTTTTTCTAAATTCTCTTCTGTATAATTAAGAGGACTTCTATATTGAGCTGATAATAAGAAGAAACGAATTGTCTCCGCATCATAGCTCTTTAATACATCTCTAATGGTAAAGAAATTATTTAAAGATTTAGACATTTTTTCTTCATTGATCATAACCATGCCACTATGTAACCAATAATTTACATAGCTTTCATGCCAAGCACAGCAACTTTGAGCAATTTCATTTTCATGATGAGGGAAAATTAAATCAGCTCCACCACCATGAATATCAAAAGTATGTCCTAAATAGCGACCATTCATGGCCGAACACTCAATATGCCAACCAGGACGGCCTAATCCCCATGGAGATTCCCATGCAGGCTCACCTGGTTTTGACATCTTCCATAAAACAAAATCTAAAGGGTTTTCCTTAGTTTGCTCAATCTCAATTCTAGCGCCTGCTTGTAATTCATCTAACTTTTGCCCAGAAAGTTTTCCATAATCAGCAAAAGAAGCTATCTTAAAGACAACATCGCCATTACCAGCAACATATGCATTACCATTACTGATAAGCTTTTGTACTAATTCAATAATTGCAGAGATATTCTCTGTAGCTTTAGGCTCAATATCCGGACGCATGATATTTAAAGCATCAAAGTCTTTATGCATCTCAACAATAAATTGTTCAGCTAAAGCTTTAGCTTCAATACCTCTTTCTAAAGAACGCTTGATAATCTTGTCATCAATATCCGTAATATTGCGTACATATTTAACCTCGTAACCACAATAACGTAAATATCTGACTACTACATCAAAATTCACAAAGGTTCTTGCGTGGCCTATATGACACAAATCATATACAGTAACACCACAGACATACATGCTGATTTTACCTTTATGAATCGGGATGAATTCTTCTTTACTACGGCTTAAAGTATTGTAAATCTTTAACATTATTAATCTCTTATAAAGCCCTGGCTTAAATTGGAATGATTTTGTCTTCTAAAATTTAGAATCTACTCTATCAAAATCTAGTTAATGCCGCAAACAAAGCTAATTTAGGTCTGTTAAAGCACATTAAATCGAGCTCTAAACTAGGTTATAATAACGATTTTAGAGTGTTTTACTCGTAAAATCTTATAATTTTTTTGAATTGAGATCCTAATTATGATTACCTTAAAAACTAATTTAGGCGATATTGTCATCGAACTTGATCACGAAAAAGCTCCTATTACTGCAGCTAACTTTGAACGTTATGTAAAAGAAGGTTTCTATAAAGGCACTATTTTCCACCGTGTTATTAAAGGTTTTATGATTCAAGGTGGTGGTTTAACTGCAGATTTAGAATCAAAAGACAATCATGACCCTATCGAAAATGAGGCTAACAATGGTTTAGCTAATGATCGTGGTACTATTGCTATGGCTCGTACTAACGATCCTCACTCTGCAACCTCTCAATTCTTTATCAATACTGTTGATAATGATTTTTTAAACTTCCGCTCTAAAGATCTTTCTGGTTGGGGCTATTGTGTATTTGGCAAGGTAGTAGCAGGCATGGATGTAGTTGATAAGATCGAAGCTGTCCGTACTGAAAGCCGTTCTTACTATCGCGATGTTCCGCGTGAGACCATCGAAATCATCGATACAATTATTGACTAATTTGAGGTAAATCGATGGCGACTTTTATCATTGCAGATCTACATTTAAGCGCACAACATCCTAAATTATTACAAGCATTAAGTAATTTTTACCAACGCTTAAATTGCAATGATAAGGTCATAATCTTAGGCGATTTCTTTGACTTTTTTGTCGGCATTGATAACCACGATGAATTTTATAAACAGGTTCGTGAACTCATAGGTTATAACAAAAACCGAGGAGTCACGACCTTTTTTATATGTGGCAATCGCGATTTTTTAGTCAACGAAAAAGCCGCAGATTTTTTTAATTTCACCGGACAGAAATCTTCGTGCCGTCTACAGAAGGTTTTACACTCAAAACTCCTAAAGGATTAGCGCTATTAGTTCATGGCGATGAACTATGCGTCAATGATCCTAAATTTCAGCATTTTCGTAAAATAACCAAAAACCCGCTTTTAAGAGCTTTATTTCGTGCCCTTCCTTTATGTTTAAGAAAAAAAATTGGTTTACACATCCGCCAAAATAGCCAAAATCAAGAAACTTCGCGCACAGTATCTCCCAAAGATTGGCAAATAATTCTCAAAGAGGCTGATTCTTATATAAAAAAACATAAATGCCAAATCTTAATTCATGGCCACTTTCATATTTTTGCTATGGATAATGAGGTCTTTGGCAAACATAGCTATAGATTAGCTTTAGGTAGCTGGGATCAAAATTATAGTTACGTAAAGATCGATGACCATAATTTTGAACTTATCCAAAAACCTCTTAATGATTTAATGAGCATCACCCCAATTAGAAGCGACCCCAATTCCAACAGTTAAAGGTACTTTAAGCTCAACGACATTCTCCATAATTTCACGAATTTTTACTAAAGCTTGCTCTACAAAGTCATCTCTAACCTCAAATAATAATTCGTCATGAACCTGAATTGTCATTTTTAAACTGTCATCATTTAAGCTTGAAATCCATTCATCAATTTTTATCATAGCTAATTTAATAATATCAGCAGCACTGCCTTGCATCGGAGCATTTATAGCAGCTCTTTCCGCGCCCTTTTGCATAATAGTATTTGAAGAATTTATATTGGGAGTGGCAATTCTTCTTCCTAATAAAGTCTCAACATATCCATGCTCACGCGCAAATATACGTGTTTTTTCCATATATTCTTGAACCTTAGGATAACGGCTAAAATATTTTTGAATATATAAGCGCGCCTCTCCCATACTCATACCAGTTTGATTGGCAAGTTTAAAAGCTCCCATACCATACATAAGCCCAAAATTAGTTGCCTTAGCGTGAGAACGCTCTTGAGCAGTAACTTCTGAAATATTTTTACCTAAAACTTCTGCTGCTGTAGCTTTATGAATATCCTGATCTAGATTAAAAGCTTTGATTAAGGCATCATCACCGCTTATATGAGCAATTAAACGCAATTCAATTTGGGAATAATCTGCAGATATTAAGCTATAACCTTTAGGGGCAATAAAAGCTTTACGAATTAACTTACCTTCTTGAGTTCTTGCCGGAATATTTTGTAAATTGGGATCATTTGAAGATAAACGCCCGGTAATAGTTCCTGTTTGATTAAATGAGGAATGAATTCTTCCGGTTTTTTCTAAAATCTGAGTCTGCAATTTTTCTGTATAAGTTGAAATGAGTTTTTGCAATTCACGATATCTTAAAACTAAATTTGCAATGTCATAATTAGGAGCAATCTGTTGCAAAATATCTTCAGCTGTAGAATATCCCTTACCACTTTTAACCTTTTTAGGATATGGGATCGCTAATTCTTCAAATAAAACCTCTGCTAATTGCTTTGGCGAGGCAATATTAAAAACATGTCCTGCTACAGCATAGATTTGTTCTTGTAATTGCTTTGACTCTGAAACTAATACCTTATTTTGAGATGCTAAAGTTTGTGCATCAACTAATACACCTACAGCTTCCATATGATAAAGAGCCATTAACATAGGCATATCAACTTCAAAGAAAAGTTTTTTTAATTCATCAATTGAAAAAAGCAACTCTTTCAAATGTCCATATAGACGTAAAGTAACCTCAGCATCTTCACCTGCATAAGCTGTAGCTTTTTCAATTAAAACTTCAGAAAACGAAATACGCTTACGCCCATTTAAAGTCATCTCATCATAAGAAATATTCTTATAATTTAAATAGTTAATAGCCAATTCATCTAAAGAAACACTTTGATATGAATCTAAAAGATAAGCCATAAGCATAGTATCTGCATAGGCTTTAGGTGGGGTAAAACCATTGAAAAGCAAAACCAGCAGATCATATTTTAAATTATGACCAATAAAATGAATTTCTTCGTCTAAAAACAATGGATTTAAAAGAGCAATGACATCTTTAATATCTAATTGAACCCCTACTCCTAAATAACTATGTGCCAAAGGTAGATAAAAGCCTTCATGTTCACGTAAAGCAAAAGAAATGCCTACTAGAGTAGCCTCTTGAGGCTTTAATGAGGTAGTCTCTGTATCAATAGCAACAAATTTTTGATCTTTAATTCTCTCAATCAATTTCTTAAAAGAATCAAGATTATCAATAGTGGTAAATTTTGAACTTGTATAATCAGAAATTTGCTTATTTTCTTTAACGCCCGCTGATTCATTGCCAGACTCTATACTAACTACAGCTCCCCCATCCTCTTTTTTTAAAGCTTCTGCTAATTTGTGAAATTCAAGTTCTTTAAATAACTTATATAATTGCTCTTTATTAGCAATAGGAGGCTTAACCTCAGACAAGGGTAAATCTAAAACAACATCTGTTTTAATTGTTGCTAATTTATAAGAGAGACGAATGTCTGCTAAAGCATCATTAAATTTAGAGGCAAAATTTTTAGCTCCTCTAAAACCTAAACTTGCAATCTTGTCGGTATTGGAGGCGATCTCCTCAATTCCACCTATACCATTTAATAAGGCTAAGGCCGTTTTATCACCACAACCTTTCATTCCTGGAATATTATCTGAACTATCTCCCTTTAAAGCGAGAAGATCGATAATTAGATCTGGCTTAACTCCATATTTTTCTTCAACATCAGCCTCATAATAAACTTTTTCATTCATGGTGTCATATAAAGAGATATCTGCATTTACAAGTTGAGAAAGATCTTTATCACCAGTACAAATAACTACCTTATAACCTAACTTTACAGCTTCCTTAGCGTATGAACCTAAAACATCATCCGCCTCAACATTAGGAATCGAAACTAAAGGAAAACCTAAAGCTTTTACAATTTGATGTACATAGTCAATCTGAGCTCTAAGATCATCTGGCATAGGAGGACGATTAGCCTTATATTCAGCATACATTTCGTTTCTAAAGCTTTTACCCTTAGCATCAAAGACAACAATAATTTTTTGCTGAGCAAATTTCTTGATCAAATTCTGTAACATTCTAGTAATAATCAACGACACCCCAGTAGGGATACCTGTTGAAGTAGAGAAATTGCCTTTAGATACATGATAAGCTCTATATAAAAACGATGAGCCGTCCACTAAAATTAAGCTATCCATTTATGCCCCTTAGTAAAAAGTTATCCTTGTATATGCAAACTACACCGCATATCAAAATAAAATTGATGCCTATTTGCTATAAATTTTTTATAACTATTTAATATTTTTATAATTATTGCACTGGCTATAACCTAAACATGATTTTTATAAAATATAGATTTTTATCTACTAACTTCATATAAAAGCTTAAAAAACTAATAATCAGCATTTAATACTTATATTACGTTTTTTCGGCACTTTTAAACAAAGATCTAAAACTTAGTCTTAACCTTAGACCAATTTTTATTGTAGGTTTTATTTATAGTATTTGCTGATTATAAATGATTGCTCTAAAATAACGGTCGTCTTAAGACAGGCCCGGTTATCTCGGAATATTTATCATTTTATCCTGAAACGAAAAAACATCATGAATGAATTTTCTTTCCCTTTAAAAAAGCTTTGGTTTACACACGTCTTTATTATTGTGCTCAGTAATTATGCCGTGCAAATTCCTCTGACTTTATTTGGTATTCATACTACATTGGGTACTTTTACCTACCCCTTTATTTTTATTACCACCGATCTCACTGTCAGAATTTTCGGCCAACATCGTGCGCGCAAAATTATTTTTCTTGCCATGATGCCAGCCTTAGTCCTTTCCTATTTTATCGGCACTTTATTTGAGCATGGAACGTTTCAAGGCTTTGAAAATCTCTCAACTTTGAGCCTTTTCGTCTTACGTATTACCATAGCATCTTTATCTGCATATATCTTAGGACAGCTTTGTGACATCTTAGTCTTCCAAAGATTAAGACGCCTGCCTCAGTGGTGGCCAGCCCCAGCATGTTCTTCCGTTTTTGGAAACTTACTTGATACCTATGTATTTTTCTCTATAGCTTTTTTAGGCACAACAGATCCTTTTATGGCAGAACATTGGTTTGATTTAGCAACTGTAGATTACCTAGTCAAAATTGCATCTAACCTTGCGATATTTGTTCCTATTTACGGTTTGGTTTTATCTTATCTCTCTAAGTGCGTCTTCAGACGTCCACTTACTTGCTAATATTTATTGGTAAACACTGCAATAAAATATCAAATATGGTAGGAGCTTATATTTACCATGATACACTTAAGCCCATAACTGTATGTTTAAGGAGTGTTTTTATGAGCGATAAAGTTCTACAAATCAATGACGATCAATTTGAAACTGAAGTTATCAATGCAGATAAGCCTGTAGTTGTTGACTTTGGTGCTACCTGGTGTGGTCCTTGCTCTATGGTTGCTCCGATTTTAGAGGAACTTGCCGCAGAAATGCCTGAAGTAAAATTTATTAAGGTTGATATTGATAAAAACTCAGGCTATGCTGCAAAATTAGGTGTTATGAGCATCCCTGCTATTTTTATATTTAAGAATGGCGAAATTGTTGGCAAGCAAGTTGGAGCCTTACCAAAGGGTGAACTTAAAGGCATGATTGAAAGCTATACTGCTTAAATTTTGATTTTTTCTAAATTAAAATTAAGCTGATATAAGAGCTAGGCTATAATCCTAGCTCTTAGTTTTTGTACTATAAAAATCCTTCCTCTTAGGCTTTAGCCCTAGTCTCAAGATTACTGATATAATTAGACCAAATTTACTCACAAGCAGTAATAATGAGAAAACCAAATGACTTACAATATTCTTCTTTTATGTGGCGGAGATGGATCCGAACACGAGATTTCTTTAACCTCAGCTAAATTTATCGCTGAACAATTAAGATTAAATTCACAATTTAATGTTCTTCCTTGTGTAATTCATAATCATCAATTTTTAGTAAATAACAAAGCCTCCCATTTTTTTGGCCAAGTTTTACAAAATGACGAATTAAAATTTAAAGTTGACTGCGTTATCCCCTGTTTACATGGAATTCCTGGTGAAACTGGAGACATTCAATCATTTCTAGAAATTCTCAATATTCCTTATATTGGATGTAAAAGTGAAGCTAGCCGCAACTGCTTCAATAAAATTACTACCAAACTTTATTTAGATGCTTTAGGTATACCTAATACCC
>URKL01000009.1 GCA_900548485.1 uncultured Succinatimonas sp. | reverse complement strand
TATATGAATAATGTTATAATTTGCATGCCTAAGCGCCCGCATAGTTCAATGGATAGAACAAGTTCCTCCTAAGAATTAGATGCAGGTTCGATTCCTGCTGTGGGTGCCATCTTCTAAGATCCTCATCAAAAAACTCTTAACCTTAATAGTAATTAAGACTAATATTTTTATTAAGTGATATAATTTTAAATACTTAAATAAAAAAATTGGTTCTAAAAAATGATTACTCTCCAACAAATGATCATATTCTTTATTATGATCGGGGTCGGTATTATTGCTAGACGTCGTAGTATCATAAATGAAGAAGGAATGAAACAAATCTCTGCGTTAGTTGTCAATATTACAACTCCCGCAATTATCCTTTCAGCTGGAGTTCATGCTGATAAATCTTTATCTTTTGATGAGTTCATGTTTGCTTTTGTTTTAGGTTGCGCTCTCTTTGCCTTACTAATTTTTCTTGCAGAAATCTCGCCATTTATCTTTAGATTAAAAAAACCTGATAGCCGTGTCCTAAAGCTCATGATAGTTTTCTGCAATATCATGTTTATGGGTTTGCCCTTGCTCTCAAATATTTATGGGCATCGTGCTGTTATTTATCTGATGATTTTTAACTTACCAAGTAGTCTTTTAATCTTTACTTATGGCTTAATTGTGGTCAGTGGTACCCCGATTAAAAGCTTTAAAAATGTCCTTATCAAAGTTTTTAATCCTGGTCTAATTGCAGCCTTACTAGCATTTATTTTTTATTTCGCAAATCTACAATTACCCAACATTATTGTACAGCCTATAGATATGGTAGGTTCGGTTACAGGGCCATTGGCCATGATTCTCATTGGAGCTGCAATGGCCAATTTAAAAATTTTAGATTTATTTTCAGATTTAAAACTAGTAATTTTTTCACTATTTAAGATGTTTTTTATGCCCTTGGCGATCATGCTTCTTTTAAAGCAATTTATTACTGATATCGATCTTTTAGGTACTAGTCTTATCTTAATCGCAACACCTGCTGGCAATATGATAGCCATGTTCGCCACTATTTATTGTCCTAAAGCTAATGATATCGCCACTCGAGGAATATCTCTAACAACTCTTATGAGTGTGGTAACTCTCCCTCTTTTAGCCATCATAACAGGCATTGATAACTAAAAAAAAACCTCTTACAAATTGTAAGAGGTTAAATTTTAAAGACAAATGTTATAGGCTAAATTACCACTCAGCAACACTTCCGTCAGGATGGCGCCATACAGGGTTGTGCCAGTTAACAGTATTGCTTTCAGCTGCTTTACGAATACGCTCCTCATTAACCTCAACACCTAAACCAGGTTTAGTTAATGCATGTAAGTAACCATCAGACATATTGAAGTCCTCAGGGTTATTTACATAAGTTAAGAGCTCAGCACCTTGATTGTAATGAATACCCATACTCTGCTCTTGTAAAGCTGCATTGTAAGAGACCATATCAACAGCTAAGCAAGAAGCTAAAGCTACAGGTCCTAACGGGCAATGTGGAGCTAAGGCAACATCATAGGCCTCGCATAAAGAAGCAATCTTCATGCACTCTGTAATACCACCAGCATGAGATAAATCTGGCTGTAAGATAGATACACCACGAGCTTCTAAAACACGCTTGAAGTCATAACGAGAGTACATTCTCTCGCCAGCTGCAATAATGAGATCAGAGTTATCAGCTAAAATACGATAGTACTCATAATTCTCAGCTAAAACAGGCTCTTCGATAAATAATGGATGATAAGGCTCTAATTCCTTCATCATGATCTTTGCCATAGGAGCTGTGACACGACCATGGAAATCAAGACCGAATTCAATATCATCACCAAATTCTTTACGAATATCAGCAGCAATAGAAATAGAGTGACGAATCTTCTTATGAGTATCAATAAAGCCTAAATCTTCACAACCATTGAGCTTAAATGTATCGAAACCGATTTCACGTAATTTATTGATACCATCAATAACATCACTAGGACGATCACCACCAACCCAGCTGTAAGCTTTAATCTTATCGCGAACCTTACCGCCTAATAACTCAGTAACATTGACGCCTAAAGCCTTGCCTTTAATATCCCATAAAGCCTGATCTATACCTGCAATTGCAGACATCATAACCGGGCCACCACGATAAAAACGAGTACGATAAAGCATCTGCCAAATATCATTGATATTACGAGGATCAACTCCTAAGATATAATCCTCAATCTCATGAACGGCTGCTTCTACTGTCTTAGCATGGCCCTCAACTACAGGCTCACCCCAACCACTGATGCCTTCGTCAGTTTCAATTTTGACGAACATCCAACGTGGCAGAACTCTAAAAGTTGAAATTTTAGTAATTTTCATAACTTATCTACCTATAAATATTAGAGTAAGGAATGAGCTAAAGGTAAAATACCGCCTAAGAAAGCCTCATCGCCTTCTAAGTTAAAGGATTCTAAACCAGCTAACTTCAAGCCCTTAGCATAACGAGCGGTTAAGAATGGGCTTGCAATAATACCTAAAGCACCATCATCTGCAGTAAACTTAAAGATCTTCTGCATAGATGCAATTTCAGCACCAATTAAAAGGCCTGATAAGTATTCGCCAACATGACAAGGTTTAATGCCACCTAAAATATTAGCACCACGGATTTCAAATAAACGTGGGAGAATATTGTTCTCTTCATAACCACAGTGTAAGCCAGCCTCAAAATCAGGAGCAGACTCCTCTTGCTCACCTGCACCTAAACCGATTAAAGAGTACTTCATCATTACAGAATGCATCTCACCGGTCATAGCAGTTCTAAAGGAGTTAATCTTAGAACCATCAGCTAAAACCCACTTGCAGTGAGTACCAGGCATTAAGAAAACCTTAGACGGTTGCTTATTGATAGCACCTACTAACTGAGTCTCCTCGCCACGGATAACATTGTAGTTATCAGGATC
Organism: uncultured Succinatimonas sp.; assembly: GCA_900548485.1. Classification (GTDB taxonomy): domain Bacteria; phylum Pseudomonadota; class Gammaproteobacteria; order Enterobacterales; family Succinivibrionaceae; genus Succinivibrio. The sequence goes on along the minus strand of URKL01000009.1, from coordinate 12,804 downwards.
TTTTACACATAAACCCGGAACAATTCTGATCTTATAACCCTTGCTGTGCTTAACCTCAGTTAAGTGATTTGGTAATTCAGCTAAATCAACAGGGCACTGTAAGTATTGTGCATCAGCCCAACCATTGATAGAACCAACCATGCCAGCCATAATAGTCGGCATAGGGCCATACTTAGCAAACCAGTCAGCGGTGATCTTATCAAATACACCTTCACAAGCTGCGCCACGGACGACAGTTACACCTTCAGGGGATTTCTTGGTGTCTACTAATTTATCGTCTACATATAAAAAGGCTCTAATATTGGTTGAACCCCAATCCATTACTACAAAATTCTTAGCGCTCATCTTTTTATCTCCTAATGAATTGCGTTGTAAAACTCTAAAGCAGCCTGACGGATTTCATCAAATTTTCCGGCAGAGGCTCTCTTTTTATTGATAATATTTGATCCAATACCAGCACTACCGCAACCAGCCTCTAATAAGGCTTTAACATTAGTAGCACTGACACCACCTACAGCCATAAGTGGAATATGGTTAATAGGGCCACGAATAGCTTTAATATAATCTACGCCTAAACTTGCAACCGGGAATATCTTAACAATATCGGCACCTTCTTTATAGGCTGAAGCAACCTCAGAGGGAGATAAGGCACCAGGAACTGAAATTAACCCTAACTTCTTCATCTCATGAATTACTTCAAAATCAACATTAGGTGCTAAAGCAAAATCTGCACCAGCATCCTTAGCTGCACGAGCCTGCTCTACGGTCATAACTGTACCAGCGCCCACACAAATCTTGTCACCTAAAGTCTTTTTCACTAAGCTAATTGAGGATGGAGTTAATTTTAAGCAATCGCTATCAGCCTGATCAAAGGTGATCTCCAATAACTTAATGCCACCATCAATAATCGCCTTAGCTGACTCTAATAAATCATCGCCATAAACCTGACGAGAAATTGCCACTAAACGATTTTCTTCAATAAACTTTAAAGTGTCCATTTTTTCACCTTTGTAATTAGGTCCTGTTAACAGGACCTATAAAGCTATTAACCATTTAAAAGTTGAGGAATCCATAAGGAGAATCCAGGAACAAAGCTAAATAGTAAGGCACAAGCAATTTCAACTAAGATAAAGCCCATCAAAGCCTTAGCTACACGCATTACAGGCAATCCTGAAATTCCACAAGCAATAAACATACACGTACCAAATGGAGGCGTACATTGTCCCATAGATAAAACAAATACTACTACCAAACCAAATTGAACTGGATCAATACCATAACTTACAGCTAATGGAGCTAAGATCGGTCCTAAAATCAAAATAATTGAACCATTATCTAAGAACATACCTGCAAAAAGCATGATTAAATTTATAATAATCATGAATAAAACCCAAGTATCACAGAAGCCCATAAAGAACTCAGTAATTTTGGTAGGAATATTATAGATAGTAACTAAATAAGCAAATACAGAGGCAGTTGCAACTAAGCCCATAAGGTTTGCGGTAATGATGGAAGTATGCTGGCAGATCTCCCATAACTTCTTAGCATTAACCTCACGATAGAGGAACATGCAGACAAAGATACCGTAGAATACAGAAACTACAGCAGCTTCAGTCGGGGTGAAGATAGATGCATAAATACCACCTAAGATGATAACAGGCATCATTAATGCCCAGAAAGCACGCTTAAAGGCAACCCAAACATTCATAGGTTTAAAAGCTTCACCCTTAGGGAAGTTACTACGTTTAGCAACGATAAAGCAATAAGCTGCAAGAGCTAAACCGCAGAAAATACCAGGAATAATACCTGACATTAAAAGTTTGGAGATAGAAACTCCGGTAACAGTACCGTAAATAACGAATACAATTGACGGCGGAATAACTACACCTAAGGTACCACCAATAGCCTGAATTGCTGCAGAATAAGCTTTAGGATAACCACGCTTGATCATCTCAGGATACATAACACCACCAATAGATGCTGTAGTAGCCATGGAAGATCCAGAAATAGCAGCGAAGAAAGCGCAAGCGGCAACAGCTACAATAGACAAGCCACCGGCAACCCAACCTACTAAAGCTTCAGCAAAGTCAATAAGACGTTTAGATAGGCCTCCTTGACTCATAACATCGCCAGCTAACATAAAGGCTGGTACTGCTAATAATGAGAAGGAGTCTGCGCCTGCAAACATTCTCTGACCTACAACCACGAAGGTTAAAGTAGGATTTAAAGCAATAGAAGCTACACTTGCCAATGCCAAACTCCAAATGATTGGCACACCGGCAACTAAAGCCACTAATAGCGTGGCAAATAAAATAACAACAGGTAAATCCATAATTATTCTCCCTTCATGGCATCCTGTACGTCTTCTTCAAAGGAAACCGTGACACCGTGATTTTTTGGATCAAAAAAGGCAATGATTTTTTCTATAAGTTTCAATACCAAAGCAATGGTAGATAAAACATAACCACCAAATACAATACCGTACATGATGATCATAGGAATACGCATTGCCGGAGATTTTTGAACCATACCCACAGGGAAAAGATCGGTTGCATAACTTGCAATTAAAATACAAGCTACGATACCAATAGCACTATGGAAAATGTCAAAAGCTATACGTATACGTAAGGACTTAAATAAATTTTGTAAGGCATCAATCTTAATTAAGATTTCCTGAGATACAGCAATATTGATACCAATCAAAATAATAAATACGAATAGATATCTTGATAATTCTTCAGACCATGGTAATGAATAAAAAATTACATAACGGGTGAAGACCTGTACAAAGATAACCACCATCATTGTGATAAGCGCCAAGGTAATTGTGCAGAGCAATACCTTTTGAAAGGCGGCAAACATTTTATTTATAGTTGCAAACATCTTTATGTCCTGAAAAAACGGCAGGCTCTAAGGCCTGCCAGAAGTTTGGTTACTTAGTTAAGGTACTATCAATAACTTTTACAATTTCAGGATAAGCAGCTTTTTGCTCCTTTAAGAAATCAGCAACAACAGTCTTCATTTCTTCCTTATTAACTGTAGTTACAGTCATTCCCTTTTTAGCGAGATTATCAACTGCAGCTTGAGCCTGACGGCGTTGCTCTTCACGCTGATACTTACCAGCCTCACGAGCAGTCTCTTGGACAATCTTTTGCTGTTCAGGGGTCAACTTGTTCCAAGTCTTTTCAGAGATGATCATAAAGATAGAGGAATAGTTGTGATCGGTCATAGCCAGATACTGATTGACTTCATTGATGTTATTACCATCAAGAACAGAAATAGCATTTTCTACGCCATCAATAGCCTTTTGCTGTAAAGCAGTATAGGCTTCACCCCAAGACATAGGTACAGGATCGGCACCTAAAGCACGCCAGAAGCCCTGATGGATCTTAGAATCCATTACACGTAACTTAATACCAGCAATGTCAGCTGGGGTCTTAATCTCACGAGTTGAGTTTGAGAACTCACGGAAACCAACTTCCCAAATATCCATATTTAAAATATTGATACCTGCATTAGCAATCTCATTGGTGTAATACTGAGTCAAAGGACCGTTATTGGCGAATAATTTATCGGCCTCCTCATAAGAAGTAATGAGGTACGGAATATCAATAGCAGCGATATCCGGAATAAAAGAGGTCATTACAGACTGGTTAACTGCACCAATATCTAAGGTACCTAACTGACAATTAACAGCATAGTCACTAGCAGAACCTACTGTGCCATTATTAAAGACTTGAATCTGAACTGCACCCTGAGTACGTTCATTTACAAGTTCTGCCCACTTAGCTAAGCCCTTAGCAACCGGAACAGTCTCTGGAGAATCATGACCTGCTCTTAAAACAATTGGTTCAGGCTTTGCCGGGGCGGCAGCTTCAGTTTTTGCCGGAGCTTGAGCTGCAGCTGCAGGTTTGCTCTCCTGACCACCACAACCAACAATTGCTAAAATACTTGCAGATAAAATAGAAATGCCGATGGCTTTAGAAAAAACTCTCATAATAATTCCTTGCTTTGATTCCTATCAATATATCTGACCCCATCTTATAATTTTGTCTATAATTTTGGAGTTTTCGACTAAGATAATAGACAAATATTGAGATAATTCCAGTGATATTGATCACTTTTAATACAAAAAAGCTTTGACTAAAACATAATTAATTGATTTTAAACAATATTTAAATTTTATAATTTTGGACAAATTGTCTATTATTTTAGATATATAATTAAGAGATAAAAACCTAAATAAAGTTGATTACTTTCAATTAACATAAAATTCATGCGTTTATATTTACTTAATGAATTTTTATTCTTAAAATTTAGGAAATTGATCTAAAATACTAGAAAAAAAGCATACAAGGGGAAATTTAACGGTGTTGTATGAATAGTAAATCTAGAGTTCCAGCCTTAGACAGAGCTATGGCCATATTAAATGTGGTTCAGAAAAATCATCACTGTAGTGTGTCGGAAATTATTTCCCTAACAGGTTTGCCTCGCAGTACCGTATATGTACTTATAGACGAAATGGTAAATTTAGGCTTAATAAGACGTAATCATGACAGTAGTGTACAACTATGGATGAAGCTTATCTCTTTAGGCAAGGCTGCAACCGAATCTTTAGATCTTAAAGATGTAGTCAACCCTCATTTAGAATATCTGCTTAATAGTATAGATTGCTTGGCTGTCCATTTTGGCATTATGGATGGCGATCATGCTTATTATGTCATCAAGAAAACTAGTCCTAAAGCTGGCGTGAGATTGATGTCTCGTGAAGGCTCAGAAATCTCCTTAGTTCATGCAGGATTAGGAAAATGCCTATTAGCTTTTCAGTCAAGCGAACTTAGAGAACGTTTAATCTCAAATTTAGACTATACTCCTGCAACCGCAACCTCCATCACAAGTCCTGAAGCTTTAAGACGAGAATTAGCTTCCATTAGATTACAAGGATGGGCTTTTGATAATAGTGAAGGTGAGGCCGAAATTCGCTGTGTTGCAGTTCCTGTTTTCGATCATGAACACAACCTACTTGGAGCTATCTCTGTAGTAGGATCTTTTAATAAATTTACCACAGAAGTTATCTCTTCAGTTGTCGAAAAAGTCAAAAAAAGAGCCCGTGAGATTACTAATAATCTAATGTTGTAAACGAACTCCATCCCTGAGAAGTAAAACTTCTGACGTATTATGTTAAATCTTCTAAATGGGATTTAATTTTCCCCAAAATGAGCACCTTATCGTGCTCATTTTTATATGGATTTGTCAAAAATTGCTTCAACTCTTTTTTGTTGTTTGGAATTTATATTCTCTTGCGGTAAACTTGTGAGCATCATCAATTTAGATATATTTTTAAGGTAATTAAAATGACCAGACAAACCATCTTTAGCGGTATTCAACCATCAGGCGAACTATCAGTCGGCAACTATATTGGTTCTTTACGCAACTGGGTAGGTCTGCAAAATGATTACAATTGCATCTATTGTGTAGTTAATGAGCATGCAATCACTGTAAGACAAGATCCTAAAGAATTATTAAAAAGATCTTATGATACCTTAGCTATTTTCTTAGCAGCAGGTATCGATCCTGAAAAATCAACTATTTTTTTACAATCTCACGTACCTGCCCACTGCCAGTTATCTTGGGTTTTAAATTGCTATACTCAAGTCGGCGAGTTAACTCGTATGACTCAGTATAAAGATAAATCTAAGCGTTATGCAGACAATGTTACAGCTGGTTTATTTGATTATCCGGTATTGATGGCTGCAGACATTCTACTTTATCAGGCTAATTTAGTCCCTGTAGGTGACGACCAAAAACAGCATATTGAAATTACCCGTGATATTGCCACCCGTTTTAATAATATCTACGGTGAAACCTTTGTGCTTCCTGAGGGTTATTTCCCTAAGGCTGGTGCTCGCGTTATGTCTTTACAAGACCCTTTAAAGAAGATGTCTAAATCTGATGACAATCCTAATAATGTCATTCGTATTCTTGAAGATCCTAAATCTATCTTAAAGAAATTAAAGCGTGCGGTAACAGATAGCGATAATCCTCCAGTTATTTGTTACGATTGGGATAAAAAACCTGGTGTATCTAATCTTTTAGAGCTCTTATCCTCATCAACCTCAAAGAGCATTGAGGAGTTAGTTGAGCACTATAAAGGACAAATGTACGGTACTTTCAAAACTGAAGTCGGTGAGGCTGTAGTTGAGATGTTACGTCCGATTCAAGAAAGATATCAACAATTACGCAATGACGAGACTTATTTGAACGAGGTTTTAGCAAAGGGAGCTACAAATGCTAACGAAATTGCTCAAAAAACCTTAGATGACGTTTATCGCAAAATTGGTTTTGCTCTTCCTGTCTAATTTCTAAATTTCATATGCTTGCAAAGCAATTTTATTTGCAAGCATATGTTCCTGCATTATAGCTAGTTCAAATTTGTTCAAATCTAAAGCTAAAGTCTTAAGCTTATCTAGAGTATTTTCATTATTTAAAAGACTTTGTAAAAGATGGAATTGATCAATATAACATTGAGATTTAGATAAAAGTTTCAATGTTTCAGAACGATCCTTAGGCACTAAAATATAATCCTTACCGTGAAAATATCTACTTAAACTTTGTGCAATTACAAGGCCTGCGGCATCATAATCACAAAAGAAAGCTATCTTTACCCCTGAATTTAATTTTGAGATAAGAGTAGTTAGTGCTTTAAGATTAGAACCATGTCCTCTATAAATAACTAAACTCCCCTTAAAATCATCCGGCAAAATTTCATCTAGAATATCTAAATGCTGCAAAATCTCACCATTTTCAATAACTATAAGCCTTTTAAATTTTGCTAAATCAAGCTCTTTTAAACTTGTTGAAAGCACACATTTTTTAGGAATAGTTACTTCATTATCATTTAAGGGCAGAAGATCTCCTTGTGAAGAAAAATTTAAAAGATCAGCAAAAACTGCCGTTATCGCCCATTTTTCATCATATCCAGCCTGCGCTGCGTCTAATCTATGCTCTTTTTTGAGATCTGTTTTTAAAATTGGTTGTTGAAGTTTTTTGGAAAAAAACTTTTCTATAGCTATTAAATCTTGTGTACTTAAAATTACTTTTTTTCCAATAATTTGCCCTACTCCCACTTCTTCACAAATTGATTGTATAGAGGGATTTAGAGCAAAAGAACCAGCTTTAGCTAAAGCTAATCTTTTAGCTACTGCAACTATTCTTTTATTCATACTTTAAAAACTTAATATCAAAGATAAGCTTAGTACCATCAAACACTCCATTAGGTTTAGTTACCTCTTCATAGCGAGCATGACGTCTTATCATACGTTTTTTAGCTATAGCCTCACTCATAACTAAAAATAACCAATCTTTTAGCTTTACTTTGTGTGCAAATTCTGATGATTGCTTTGAAAATTCTATGTAACAATCTTTAGCAGAGATACTCTTTTTATAGTCATCACTTAAGACAGCTTCAAATAAATAACCTAGATATTGTGTAACTTCATCTTGTTCCCGCATAAGTTTTTCATCACGTACATCGACAACAACTATATCTATATCTTGTTTATCTTTAACTAGAGGTTCTTGATATTTAGCTTTAACACTTTGCCCAATCTTCTCTAAATTCTCCTGATAAGTTTCAAGAGGATTAGCAAAATCTGCATAGGAAACAATTTTTAAAGGTGAACTTAAGCATAAATTTTGTGGGATAGTTTTAGTTAAAATATCCGGTCTATAAGCAGGATTGTCACTATAACGCTTTGAAAAACCATCTAAAATAGCATTTATTTTATGTACATGCCGATCAAAATTAAGCTTATCTAAACGCTCTACAAGCTTCTGATTGACAACATTAAGTTCAGCTAAAGCTTTATCTACATTACGCTTGAAAATTTTCATTAAAAGATGATCAACTAAAGCATCGGCTCCAGACCAATGTAATAATTGCTCTACTGTAAGTTGTGAAAAAATTTCGTTAATTTGTAAAAGTTCATTTTTACAACGTACAGTTTGTATAATTCTTTCATCAAGATCAAAAGCTGTGGTTAAATCATCTAATACAAAATGGTTATACATAGCCACAGTTTCATCTAAAAGCTCAGTAATATCTAAAACTACCTCACGCACCTCATCAAAAGCGATCTGACAGACTTCTGAGCGCGGTTTTAACTTAGAGCGATGATAAGATTCCAAAGCATACTCTAAAGTCTCCAAAAGTGCAGCAAATTCACCATGTTTTTCACGGAAACGAAAGCGACTACTTACATGATCAACAAGAGATCTCACTTTAGAATGTACACGAATATAAAGCTCATCTTCAATATAATAAGCCAAACGATTACGTACTAAAGCTTCAAGCAAAGAGGAATCTTCGCCTAAAACAAGATCTCCATTATTCTCATAACAAGCCTTTTCAATTACTTCAAAATTGCGACTTAAAAGATTAAAAGCTGTTTTTGCCGTTTCCTTATGTCTCATTAAAAGAGCTCCGTCTGTATGGAGTTATCTTGTATTTCCTCAAAACGCTCACAAGAGGCAATAAACTCAAGTTCATCATACAAAAGCGACCATTTAGCTGTAGCGATATAAACAGAGCCTGAAGCATTAGATACACAAAAAAAGCCTTTAGTAGTGAGATACTCTAAAACCGAGCGTAAACGATTATTAGTGGTCACTGACTTTTTAGCTCTTTGAAACTTATCAGCAATACGTTCTAATTGTGAGGATAAAGTATTAGAATTTTCTATTGCCGCTAAGAGTTCTGACTCTCGTAAAATATCTCCAGCCTCTAAAGGACGCGCATCATGCGAAATAGAACGACACAATCTCAACCAATCTACTAAGCCATTAAAATCATTTAACGCTTCATCAAATTGAGATCTAATTTGGCGCTTACGAGATTCATCATCTAAATTAGCATATACACAGTAAAAACCACGTTTGTCCTGAGTTTGAGCTACTAATCGCTTAATCTGCATTAACCAAATATTCACATTTTTTAGATTTTCACTATCTTCAAGATAACGCATCAATTGAGGTGTAGTTTCACTGCCAATAACCTCGCCTGCTAAAAGCTTTTCAATACAACTTTCAAAAAGTTCAGCCATCTTAAAGCACCTTCTTTATCAGAGGATTATTCGCTGAAAGTTCAGCATCGACACACAGCTTTACGCCTTCATTCTTATCAATATAATTATTAGTATCAAAATACTGTAACAATGATGGCGATGGGTTAGGTTGCGCACAGAAAAGCACAATATTATTGCGATTCATAAGTTCAAAAAGCAGTACGACATTTTCTTCATGAAGTTCACCTAATTCATCTAAAGGCCAATGAATTCTAATATTATTGTCCTTACATAAATAACGCGTTAAACCACAGAAAATTACGATAATAGCTAATTTAGAAATACCTCTACTTGAAAGACCTGAGAGATCGTTATCTGAACGGATCTGTACTAAGCGCCCATTTTCACGCAAAGATACCTTCAGTGAAACTAATGATTCTAAATTAGCTGATATATGACAACTTCTTAAAGCATCATTAGTTTTTTCAAAAGCATTTAAGAACTCATAGCTAGGAGAACTATAATTTTCAAAATAATCTTGATATAACTTAGAAAAATTAGCTAACGGTAGCCATAAGTCTTGTTCTTCAACTTTAGAGAGCAATTCTATTTGAATATCGCTAAGACTTGTAAATGGATTGTCTAAAGATACCTTCTTACCAAATTCCTTTGATAAGTGCGCTACCCTTGAATTAAAGGTCTGTAAGCTTACATAGAAATTCATAAATGATTGTGAAGCTGAACGCACACTTTCAATTACAGTTTGCTCATGTAAAGGAATGATTTCATCTAAGAGTTTTTGTAAATCATCAATACAAGAAATAACAAAAGCTTGACTATAAATATCCCCTTTATAGTTTTCTTTTCTTATAGATAACAGCTCATTCCATGACTTAGAAATAATATTATCTTGACTCGGTAATTGTAAGATCTTATCTACCTTAGATATAGCATCTTCTAATTCTTTACCATATTCATGAGCTTCTTTAATCAAATCTTGTGCTAAATGAGTTAACTCATGAGCAACCTCTATAGGTTCGATGACTACCTCATCAACATCATCATAAAGATTAGAGCTAATTTCACTAGCTAAGGTAAGCTTAAGGCATTGTTCTAATTCACGATATTCATCATTTGCACTATTTAAATCATGACGTTGCCCTTTTAAAGAAAGCTTTTTAAGATCACTTTGACGCTTAAATTCATTATCAAGACGACGCAAATCATTATTTAATTTTTCAACATCACCTTGAGATTGATAGAGTTCGGAAGTTAATTCATCAAATAAAACCCATTCACTCTTTTCCCAATCTTTATAGTCTAAAATCAGCTGTTGCGATTTTTCGATCTCTTCGACATCTAAAGAGGCTTGCATATAAACCTCTTTAGCTTGACGTACGACCAATGGATCAAGACCTTTTTCTTTTAAAGCTGCATCCTGAGCACTTTCAAGTTGCTTCTTTTGCACCTGATAATCAGAATTTTCTGTATCTAATTGAGCTTGTTTTTGCTTTTCGTACTCTAAAATAGGATCTTGCTTTTGTGCATAAGAAGCTGCAAGTTCATTACAGCGATCTAAATATCTTTGTTTGATATCAGAAAGCATTTGTTCAGTATTTGCATCAAATACCGAAAGATGCTTTTTATATGCAACTAAATTATCTAAAAGTTTGTCGCAACGCTTTTGAGCATTACGTTTAATTTCAGCTTTATAAGTTTCATAAAGATTTTTCTGTGCAGAAATCTCTTTTTGGGCTTTTTCGATATCAGAAGATAAACGCTGTACCTTAGCCTGTAAAATTTGTTGTTCTTTTTGCTCTTTATAAAAACTCTCAATATCGCGCTTTTTATCACGTTGTAATTTTTCAAGTTGTAACAACGCCTCATCACGTAATCTTTCAAGCTCAGTAGCTTTTAAAAGATATGAAGGCGTTTCAATAGCTTCATAATCAAGAGTAATACCATAAAAAGAATCAACCGAACTTGAATATTCAGGTTTTAAATCAACTCTTGATAACAAACTTGGATTTATAATCTTGCCTAAATGCTCTCGCCACTTAGGATTTATATCTTCTAAAAATGCCTGTAAAGAACCCTCTTGAGGGTAAAGTTGTTCTTTTAAAAGATCTATTTTAGAAATGAGTCTAGCTATTTCTTCTTTAAGCTTATCTAAATTATGCTTAAGTATAGCTAACTTTTCATCTTGTTCATGTAAGGCTTTGGTTACGCTAATAAAATCAGTCTGCCTTTTTTCTTGTTCAGAATTTAAAGCCGCAATTTGCTTTTCATAAGCTAAACTTTTTTGCGCCTCTTCTTCAGTTGGCAACTTAGACGCTTCAATTTGCAGAGAGATTTCTAAAATCTTATCGTTAAGTTCTTGTTTTTCAAGACTACGCTCATATAAACGTTGCTCACGTTCTTTTTCATTTTTTGAGCGTTCTTGATTTTTATATTCATTGAGCTCAACTTTAAGCTCATTAAGTTTTTGTTTACAAGAACTTAGAGACTCATTGATCTTTTTACAATTATTATGATGTTTATTCGTTAATATCAAAAGCCTACTATTGAAATCCTCAATAAGTTTTTCTTGTGAAGCTTTAATATTGTCATAATGTTCTTTTAAAGTATGCTCCCTATCTTTATAAGAAGCTAAATCTTCATAACGTGCAATAAGTTCATTGATATTTTGCTCATCATAATGATTACGTTTTTGCTGTAGTGTATCTAATCTATTTTGATGGCTTGAGATCAAACGCTCTTTAGTATTCTTTTGTAAGGATAGATCTGAATGTTTTTGCTCATAATCTTCTTTAAGAGTATTTAATTCATCTTCTTGATCTTTAATCAAAGCTTGTAACTTTGTAACACGCGCTTCTACCTTATCCTTATAAGTATTTATAAATTTATAACAAGATAAGATCTTGCCTAAAACTTCACTTAACTTTGATTTTAGTTCTAAAGATGCTCTTAATTGAGGTTCTTTTTTCTTAACCTCTAAAATCGCCATTAAGGTATGACTTTGTACGCTTTGTTCATCAACTACAGGAACTTCAATATGAATCGAATTATCTAAATAACAGTCAACTAACATGATACGTAATTGTTCCAACATGCGTGAATTACGTATCATAATTGAAGTTAAAGCCCCCATATGTTGCATTTCATCTTGAGGCATACATAAAGAGAAATCTCGAGATATAGCGATATTCTGTTGACGATTTTTTGATAAACGTCTCCGTCCATTTTGGATAATAGTTCTGTAATCTAAGGTTGAATTTAGTTGCAAACTAGTATTATATTTTTTGGCAATATAAGATTTTAACCACTCACGAGTATCCTTAAATTCTTCATGAGAACGCATATTCTCAGAGGAAAATAGCTCCTTAGCACTACAGGCAACAAAACGATAATAAAGCATGGAAGCATTACTATATAAAAGTACACATCGTTCTTGTCCCTGATGTAAGTATTCAAAAGCAATCATCGATGAAGGCGAGGGTAAATAATACTGTACGAATGACAGTTTTCCTGCCTCTCTTGAGACTACAGCATTAGGCTCAGCCCCATAAAAAATTGGAATTAAACTTAAAAGAGAGGTCTTACCTGCACCGTTATTACCTGTATTATTGGTATTGCCTTGGCAATTAACCTCAACGAAACGATTATTAAAATACGATCTGTATAAATATATTTTCAAAAGTCCTGAGGCTTTTTGTGTAGCATGAAGCTCATCATCGGCCCC
>URKL01000008.1 GCA_900548485.1 uncultured Succinatimonas sp. | reverse complement strand
AAATAGCTAAAGGGCTTTTAATAAAAATTAAATTATTTGATTATAAAAGATAAAAAGCTAAAGATATAGTAAAAAAAAGACAAAAAAAAACCACCTTAACGGTGGTGATTAGTGGTGCTGGCAGTAGGGCTTGAACCCACGACCTCCTGTTTACAAAACAGGAGCTCTACCAACTGAGCTATGCCAGCAAACGAGGATCATTATATATGAATAAAATAAAAATTACAAATATAATAGACCATATATTGTTAAATATGATAAAAAAAACTTATCCTATAATTAAACTAAGATTATGATTGCTTGATTTATAGTCTTAAAATTAGCTTTATCAAAAAAAATAAAGCTCTAACTTAAACTAAAAACACTTTTAAAAAGTTATGTCTTCAGAGATTTATCATATAAACGCTTTAAACCTCTCATGTCCTGAGCCTCTTACTCTTTTGCGCAATGCTGTGAGAAAAGCATCACCAGGACAAATTATCGAAATTGAATCTAACGATCCTGTTTCTTTAAGAGACATCCCTGCATTTTGTAATTTCATGGGACACAAATTATTAGCCGTCCCTGATTACAAAAATAATTTTACTTTTATCATTCAAAAGAAAAACTGACTAGCCTTTAGAAATACAGACTATTTTATGTTTTCTTAATTTTAAGGTAAAAGGCTAATGCTCAAAAATGATAGGGAATAGGGAGTTTTTTCTTAATAGAACTATTTTTGGCATAAATTTGCTATTCTTAGTGTCTTTAATAGCGTTTTATATCCACACAATAGCATTTTAAGGGTAAAATGAAAGGTTATTATCTCATCATATTAGATGTCATATTTAATCTTAACCACACCTCTTAGCAAGGTTTAAACTAACGATGTCAAATTCATACGACCTTCAAACTTTTCAAGGACTAATTCTAACTTTACAGGATTACTGGATGCGGCACGGCTGCATGATTGCTGAACCTTTTGACATGGAAGTCGGTGCAGGAACTTCTCACCCGATGACCTTTTTAAGATCTCTAGGTCCTGAGCCAATTTCTTGCGCCTATGTTCAACCATCAAGAAGACCTACTGATGGAAGATATGGTGAAAACCCAAATAGATTACAACACTATTATCAATTCCAAGTAATCTTAAAACCATCACCAGATAATATTCAGGAACTTTATTTAGGTTCTCTCAAAGAGTTAGGTTTTGATCCTACCGAAAACGATATTCGCTTCGTTGAGGATAACTGGGAAAACCCAACTCTTGGAGCATGGGGGTTAGGCTGGGAAATTTGGTTAAATGGCATGGAAGTTTCTCAATTTACCTATTTCCAACAAGTTGGCGGTTTAGAATGCTTCCCTGTTACAGGTGAACTTACTTATGGTCTCGAACGTTTGGCTATGTATATCCAGAAAAAGAAGACTGTTTATGATCTTATCTGGGCACATACAGCTAATGGCGATGTAACCTATGGAGATATCTTCCATCAAAACGAAGTTGAGCAATCAACCTATAACTTCGAGTACGCTGATACTGAATTTTTATTCAATATGTTCGACAAAATGGAACAGGAAAGCACCAAGTTATTAAATCTTGAGAATCCTTTACCATTGCCTGCATATGAACGCATTTTAAAAGCAGCCCACTGCTTTAATTTACTAGATGCCAGACATGCTATTTCTGTAACCGAAAGACAAAGATTTATTTTAAGAATCAGAACTCTCTCTAAGGCCGTTGCTGAAGCTTATTACAAGAGCAGAGAAAAATTAGGTTTCCCTATGTGTAAACGCAATCAGGGCCAAAATTAGAGATAGGAAAAAAAATGACTACTAAAAATTTACTGATTGAATTAGGTACCGAAGAATTACCTCCTAAGGCTTTAAGAAAATTGGCTCAATCGTTACATGACGATTTTATCTCTCAACTTAAAAATGAAGGCTTAAACTTCAGCGACTCAAAATGGTTTGCAACTCCAAGAAGATTAGCTTTATATATTTGCGATCTTGATACCAAACAGCAAGATCGTAATATTGAGATCAAAGGTCCTGCAGTAAAAGTTGCTTTTGATGCTAATGGAAATCCTTCAAAAGCTGCTTTAGGCTGGGCTAATGCCAATGGTATTACTATAGATCAAGCTAGCAGACTTAAGACCGATAAAGGTGAGTGGTTATTCATTAAAACCTCCAAACTGGGTGCTCAAACTTCTAGTTTAATTCCAGATCTATTCATACATGCTCTTAAGTCTTTACCTATCCCAAGACTCATGCATTGGGGTGATAAACATGAAGAATTTGTAAGACCTGTCCATACCTTATGCGTTTTATTTGGTGAAGAATTAGTTGATTGTACTATTCTTGGTGTTAAATCTTCTAAGGCCATCAATGGTCACCGCTTCTTAGGACAAAAGCAAGTTATCTTACAGTCAGCTGAGAACTATGTTGAACAATTACGCAATGAAGGTTGTGTAATTGCTGATTATGAAGAACGTAAAGAATCCATCATTGAACAAGTAACCAGAATTGCTAATAACAATAATGGCGTTGCTGATTTAGATGATGCTTTAGTTGAAGAGGTAACCTCAATCGTTGAAGCACCATTTATTTTCCAAGCTAACTTTGAAGAACGATTCTTAAAGGTTCCTTCTGAAGCTTTGGTTTACACCATGAAAGGTGACCAAAAGTACTTCCCGATTTATAACAAAGAAGGTAAACTTTTACCGGTTTTTGCTTTCGTAAGCAATATCAATCCTAAAGACTCAACATCTTTAATTTCAGGAAATGAACGTGTTGTTAGACCACGTCTTTCCGATGCTGAGTTCTTCTTCAATACAGATAGAAAGCACAGCTTAGAATCATTCTTTGAAAGATTAGAGAATATTGTTTACCAAAAGGATATTGGTTCCTTAGCAGATCGTAGCCGTATTGTTGAAAAATTAGCTGTGTATATTGCCAATCAGATCAAAGCCGATCCTTGCAAAGCATCTCGTGCTGCTATTTTAGCTAAATGCGATTTAGCAACCACCATGGTTACAGAGTTCACTGATACTCAAGGTATCATGGGCATGCACTATGCTGAACTTGATGGTGAAGATCAGGATGTCGCTGAGGCAATCTTTGAGCAATATTGTCCACGTTTTGCTGGCGATAAAGTTCCTACTAAACCAGTTCAAATTGCTGTATCTTTAGCAGAAAAATTAACCACCCTAGTAGGTATCTTTGGTATCAACATGTTACCTAAAGGAGATAAAGATCCTTTTGGTTTAAGACGTGCTGCTATCGGTTTAATTAGAATTATCATTGAAAACAACGTTGAACTCAATTTAGTCGACACTATTGCTTACACTTGCGAGCTTTTAAACTCCAAGCTTAAGAATAAACAAACAGCATCTGATGTTGCTGATTTTATTTTTAACCGTTTGAAGTTCTACTACCAGGATCAAGGTATTGAAGCCTCTATATTCTTATCTGTATTAAGCGTAAAGCCAAGCAGTATTTTAGACTTCAATATGAGGGTTAAAGCTGTTAAAGAGTTTAAGCAATTGCCTCAGGCTGCAGATTTAGCTTCTGCATACAAACGTATTAGCAATATCTTAAGCAAGGCTGAAACAGTAAATACTAAGGTACAAGCTGAACTCTTCCAAGAAGAAGCTGAAAGAATTCTTATGAACCACGTTGATATGCTTTCAGGAAAGATTACTGATTTTTATAACAATGGTGACTATAAGGGCGCTTTATCTACCTTAGCTGAGCTTAAGGATGATGTTGATAACTTCTTCGAAAAAGTTATGGTGAATGTAGAAGATTTAAATATCAAAAATAACCGCTTAGCTATTTTATTTAACCTATCCAAGTTAATGTCTAATACGGCCGACATTTCTGTACTTTATTAGAATTAACAAAATATGCTCCCTCTAATCTTAGATTAGAGAATATGGGCCAAAATATTTAGTCCATATTAAAAATATATCTAAGGGCATGATTTCTTATAGTAAATAAGATTCATGCCTTTTAAATTTATTAAAAACATCTCTCTGTTATATCAATCGCTATAAATCTTAACAGCAAATCTATTTATTTGTGGATTTAAAAATTTTTTTCGATACTAAAAAAACATTTTCTCTTTGTTTTTTATTTAATTTTGATTTTTATATATCGAGGATTGTAAACACGAATATCTACTTCAAAATTAGCTCTAAAAAATATTATTTTTTAAACATTATGGCTAACTATTTACTAGTTAAGTTTTTTAGATAATAAAAAAAAACACAGTCAAAATAATTTTGAGAGATATAACATATTGTAAAAAAAATACATAACAAACAAATATTTAAATATAGCTATGGCATAATTAAATCAATATCTGTTTATTTTAATCATTAAAGGTAAGATGGTGGTTTTATGCAAAATAATATTCTTGAAAGAATGAGAGCATCCTTCAATGATTTGACCAAAACTGAACGTCGCATTGCATCTATAATCTTAGAGAACCCTCAGAGAGTAGCCTCTGAAAGTATTGCTAGTCTTGCTACACGTATCAATGTTTCACAGCCGTCAGTTTTCAGATTTTGCAAAAGATTTGGATACAAAGGATTTCCTGATTTCAAATTTGCTTTAAGTGCTTACACATTTAGTGATCTTACAAACATCCCCTCAAATCAAAGCATTTCAGAAAAAAATCTATTCAATATCATTTGTCAGGAAAAGCAACAATCTATATCCAAACTTCAAGAAATTTTTAATCAACCTGAAGTTTTAAATTTTATTAAAAAAATTCTTAACGCAAATCGTTGCTTAATATTTTCTGATAAAAATAATTCTATCTTTGCAGATATTCTTTACCATATCTTAATCAAACTTGATAAACCCTGTGAAAGACATCTTGATGAAGATTGCTTAAAACCTCAAATAAAAACTCTTTATAAAAATGATGTACTAATTTTTTTATTTACAAGTCCATCGGAAACTTTTGCCAGATATCTTGAACAAGTTAGCCTTGTGGATTTTTATTACCTAAATCTATTTACAGCAAATACGTCTGAGCTACACATGGATATAACATATAAGCTCACAAATTTATCAAAAGATAATAGTAGTTTTGATAATAAACTAATATTTATAAATATATTCGCTAAAGCTATCGAGCTTTATGCAAAAATAAATAACAAAGACACCATTAACTACCGCCCTGAATTTAAATTCCCTTTGGCGTTTGATTGATATCTTAGCTACTAGTCAAATTTTATTGTGTTTTTTAGTATCAAAAGCTAAACCATCTTAATTAACAATTAAAAATAAGAATATAAACTCTAGTTCTTTATTTACAACTTTGATTGTTTCATATGGAATAACTTACATAATTATATTTGCCAGATATTTGTTCCACGTGGAACACACTTAAACAAGATCTCCTGTTTTACTCTCTTAGATTTATTTCTTTTTGATGATTATTTGTTCCACGTGGAACACACTTAAACAAGATCTCCTGTTTTACTCTCTTAGATTTATTTCTTTTTGATGATTATTTGTTCCACGTGGAACACGCTTAAACAAGATCTCCTGTTTTACTCTCTTAGATTTATTTCTTTTTGATGATTATTTGTTCCACGTGGAACACGCTTAAACAAGATCTCCTGTTTTACTCTCTTAGATTTATTTCTTTTTGATGATTATTTGTTCCACGTGGAACAAATTATGTTGTTCATTTCTAGGAAAAATCTACTAAATATCCATCATTCTAGGTATTAGAAATAATATGCCACCTGTGATTTATAAAAGTATTTTTACATATGTATAAATACTAACAAAATTAAAAATAGCTCAAAAATATGAAGTAAAAAATTTAAATACAGTAAAAGTTAAAAGGCTTATCTCCAATTAATTTTAGGAAACAAGCCTTTATTTCTGCTAGTATGAATTAGAAACTTAAATTTCTTGCTCCATACTAAAATATGTCTTGGATTTTTTATTAAAACTTAAATATCAATAGTTGCACGCGAAGCATTTTCTGAAATAAAAGCTCTTCTATTTTCAACATCCTCACCCATCAATTCGTTGAATAAGCGATCTGCTTCCATAGCATCGGTAATATTAACTTTAAGCAAGCTTCTGCTAGCTGGATTCATTGTCGTCTCAGATAACTGTTCAGGGCTCATTTCACCTAAACCTTTATAACGCTGAATCTTAACTCCAGTAAAGCCTTCCTTCATAAGAGTCTCATAAGCCTCATGGAAATTCTTAACCAAGATTTTCTTAGATCCTGAAAGAACAAAACCTCCATCCTCAATTAAATCTGAAACTCGTTCATTCATAGAACGAAGCATAGAATAATCTAAAGACTCATAGAAGTTTTCATCTAAAACATAGCGATAATCAATTCCGTGAATATGCTGAATAATTACAGGATTATATTTATCAGCTACAGCGTCATAATCGACATCTGATTTAAAGAATACGCCTTCTGAAGCATTAGATGGCAAAGTCTTAATAAACTCAGCAGTCCAATTAGCAACTACGTCACGATTTTTTCTATCTTCTTCAGATAATAATTTAAAGTAAACAAGGTTGATAACAATATCTTTTTCGTACTTTTGAGTTAATTTAGGTAATCTGGACATTACCTTATTGTAATCATTAAACAACTTCTCTAAAGGTATGCCTGAAAGCGGAGCTGCATCAGCGTTGACATAAATGGATCCTGATTCTAGAGCCATATTAGTCTTATACTGCAAAGCTTCCTTATCACTTAATACATAACGTACTTGTTTACCTTTTTGGTATTTATAAAGAGGTGGCTGAGCAACATAAACATAACCGCGCTCAATAAGCTCAGGCATTTGTCTGTAGAAAAATGTTAATAATAAAATTCTAATATGAGCACCGTCAACATCAGCATCAGTCATAATGATGACATTGTGATATCTAAATTTGTCTGGATTGTAATCCTCTTTACCAATTCCACAACCAAAAACAGATACTAAGGTACCAATTTGTTGAGATTGAATCATGCGATCAAATCTAGCCTTTTCTACGTTTAAGATTTTACCTCTTAAAGGAAGAATTGCCTGGAATTTAGAATCTCTTCCATTTTTTGCAGAACCACCTGCTGAGTCTCCCTCTACCAAGAATATTTCTGATAAAGCAGGATCTTTTTCTCTACAAGGCACTAACTTATCTGGCATTGAATTAACATCAATACCTTTCTTTCTAGATAAATCTCTAGCCTTGCGCATAGCTTCTCTGACACGTGCGCTTTCAACAATCTTCATACAGATTGTATCAGCATCAGCAGGATTCTCTTCTAAAAAATCTTCTAAATAATTAATCACAGAGTTACTAACAGCAGCAGAGGCTTCAGATGATACTAACTTATCCTTAGTCTGTGATGAAAACTTAGGATCTGGCATCTTGACTGAAATAACAGCTGTTAAACCTTCTCGAGCATCGTCACCAGATGTAGAAACTTTATGCTTCTTAGTATAGCCTTGCTTTTCTAAATAATTATTAAATGTAGTGGTCAGGGCTCTCTTAAATCCTGCTAAATGAGTACCACCATCTTTTTGTGGCACATTATTAGTAAAGCAGTAAACACTCTCGCTATACCCATCAGTCCACTGCATACCAACTTCAACAGAGATATGGTCATCACATATTTTACTAAAGTGGAAAATCTTCTGGTTAAGAGGGGTTTTGCCCTTATTTAAGTATTTTACAAACTCAAGAATTCCACCTTCATGGTGGAACACCTCTGTTTTAACAGGATCTTCTCTTTTGTCAGTTATAGAAATTCGAATACCTGAGTTTAAGAAAGATAACTCTCTTAAACGCTTGAGTAATACACCATAATCAAAAGTTGTATTACTAAAGATGTTATTTGATGGCCAAAATCTTACAGATGTACCAGTCTCTTCAGTATCTCCAATAATATGAATCGGAGCTTCTGGATTACCACCATTTAGATAAGTTTGTTGCCAAACATGATGATCACGGCGAATAGTCAAAACTAATTTATCTGATAAGGCATTAACAACAGAAATACCTACACCATGAAGTCCACCTGAGACCTTATAGGAATTAGAATCAAATTTGCCTCCGGCGTGTAATACAGTCATTACAACTTCGGCAGCAGAGCGATTTTCCTCAGGATGCATAGCAACAGGGATACCGCGCCCATTATCAGTACAAGATACGGAGCCATCAGTATGAATTACAACTTCAATATGGGTACAAAAACCAGCTAAGGCCTCGTCAATAGCATTATCAACAGCCTCAAAAACCATATGATGAAGACCTGATCCATCATCAGTATCACCAATATACATACCTGGACGCTTTCTTACAGCTTCCAAACCATGCAAAACCTTGATGCTCGAAGGATCATAACCACTGTTGTTTTTTTCTTCGGACATTTATTCCTCTGTTCTTGGAAATTTATGCAGAAACCTGAATACTCTTGGAAATGTCTAAGCGCAAAATATTTTTATGGCTAGGCAAGTCAATATCACCTGCAATATTTGTTATGAAGACTTGATTACTGAAACAAGAAAGATCTTTTAAAAGCACAGCTCTTGAATTAAGGTCTAATTCAGACGTGAAATCATCTATGAGATAAATACATCTATGCCCTGTCTGTTTATATAACAGAGCCCCTTGAGACAATTTCATTGCGCACATCAAAAGTTTCAGTTGTCCTCTAGAAAGGGTCTCGCTTGCCGACAGCTGAGATGTTTTTATTTTCAAATCAGCACGGTGACAACCATAAAAAGTATACCCTAAAAGTCTATCTTTTTCAAGATTTAAGCTTAATAAAGACCTGAGATCTACGCTATTATCCCAGCCTTTTGACAAGAAAATATTGATATCAAAATCAGGCAAAAATTCTTTAATTTTTTGTTCAAAAATAGGTATAAATTTGTCGAGATAATCTTGTCTCAATACTGTAATTTTTTCTGATAACTGGCAGAGAATATCATCCCAAATAACAATCTCATCTCCACTTGCTCTTCTTTTAAGCAAAACATTACGCTGTGACAAAATTCTTTTATATTCAGACCAAATATTCTTATATTCTGAATTTATAAAATAGACGCCCCAATCTATAAAATGGCGCCTCAACTCAGGAGAACCTGTAATAAGTTCTATTCCTTGAGGATGAATAATTTGCACACAAATATGATCGACAAGATCTACAAGTTTAGACACGCGTTTTTTATTAATACTAATCTGTAAATCATCGCCTCGACTACGATTACGTGCAATTCCTAAAGTATTTTCCAAATTATCATCAGATAAAACTTTAGCTGAAACAATAAACCCACTTTTACCATTTGCAATAAGATTTTGAAAACGAGAACTACGAAAGGATCTACCTAAACCCAAATAACATATAGACTCTAGTAAAGAAGTTTTTCCTGAACCATTAGGTCCAAAAATTAAATTTATCTCAGGCGAGGGTTCAAAATCTAACCATTCAATATTACGAAAATTATTGATGAATAAGCGACTAATATGCATGTAAACATTCCGGGCATAATAAATGCCCGGCACTGAACTAAATTACAACCTTACTTACAATATAACGACAACTAATACCACTATTGCCATTATCATCTGGAGTAATCAACACACTGTTAAGCATAGAGCTGAAACAGAAATTCACATTATCAGATTCAATGATATTTAAAATTTCTATAACATAAGTTGAATTTAAAGCCATCTCAATACTAGGGCCATCATAATTCAAAAGCAAACGAGCTTTAGCTTCTTCATGTTCAGCATTCTCTGAATGTAGATCGACCACATTCTTATCAAAATTAAATGAAACACCATTTAAACGCTTAGAGGATAAAACAGAAACACGTTTAATATATGAACTTAAAGCTTGTCTTGGAATATTGATTTGAGCCATTATCTGTGCAGGAATAAGACCTCGTGCATTGGGATAAGCACATACAATCAACTTTGATGACAAACAATAACCATTACAAACAGTTTTCATTGAATTCTTAGTGAATGATAAAGAGACCTCTGCATCTGAATTAGGAGATATAATTTTAGCTAATTGCGAAGCTCCACGTTTAGTTAAAATTGCACCGAAAAACTTATCTACAGGTTTATCGATCTCCGTCTCTAAAATAGCCATACGGTGACCATCTGATGTAAAAACAGCTAATGTAGAACCATTGACCTCAAAACGTACACCTTTAAGATAATCACGAAAATCTTCTGGAGATACACAGAATAATGACTTATCTAATAAAAACTTTAACTGACTTTGCTTTAAAGTAATTTCTTGTTCTGTTGTTTCTTCCTCAAACTTAGGAAAATCAGCTGCACTTCTAGTTCTAATTTCAAAAGTAGTACTATCAGCAGTTAAAATCATCTTTTGATTTATTTCATCTAAATCAAAATAGATATTGGTTTTAGGATCAAGATTCTTAAGAGCCTCCCTAAGTTTGGCGGCATTCATAATAATCTCACCTTCAGAACTAACATCAACAAGAGGAATAGTTGCAATAAGCTCAATACTGTAATCAGTGGCCTTAAGCTGTAGTGAGTTGTTATATACAGAAATATAAATATTCTGGGTAATATCATCCTTTCCAGGAGAGATACCTGCAATAGAAGAAACTTCCTGTAATTGCTTGTTTAACTCTGACAAGATGATTGAAAATTTCATAAGTGCACCACCACCCTAATACCTTGATTAATCTTTTTTCAAAGACAAAGTTAATTTTTGATATATTGCCGCCATTTCAATATCATTTTCCATTCTCTTTTTAGTACGTCTAATTGCCTCAAATACAGATGAATGGTCTTTATTGAAAGCTCTACCAATATCACTTTGTGATAAATTTGGAATCAAATCAGAGGCTAATGTCATAGCAAAGGCTCTAGCTGTAGACACAGCCTTTTTACGCTCTGCAGACTCCATTGCTGTAACAGTCACTTCAAACTCTTTAGAAACACGTTCTTTAATTGAATCTATAGTAGTGATTTGACTTGAAACATTTACTAAATTAGCTAAGCTCTTAACAGCCTCATCATAAGTAATAGATCCATAAGCTAAAATATGAGAATTTAAAGTTTTAATAGCTCCTTCAATTTCTCTAACATTAGAACGAATATGATTTGCTATATACTGCATAATTGAATCAGGTAACTCTATATTCAATTCTCTACATTTTTTCAATGTAATCGCAGCTCTTGTTTCAGTACTTGGCGGATAAATTTCGCGACAAACACCAGATCCAAATCTAGATTTTAATCGCGGAGAAAAATCTTTTAAATTTCCTGGTGGTACATCAGAAGCTAAAATTAGTTGACGATTTGGTTTCTCTAAAAAGTCTGCAATAATATCAAAGAAAGTATCTCTAGCCTTTGGCCCTTTGATGAAATTCTGTATATCATCAACAATAAATACATCCTGTTGAGTAAACAAATCTTGAAAATGTACTTGCTGATAATCAAAAGAATTCTTGCGAGACATTGACTCTACATAATTTCTTATAAATTCTTCAGCTCGAGTATAAATAAGCGAAATATTAGGTTTAGTCTGTCTAATCCTATTTGCAATAGCAAATAAAAGATGGGTTTTTCCTAAACCAGAACCACCATAAATATAAAAAGGATTTGTCTTAGATGATCCTGGTTCAGTAGCTACTTTTTTAGCAATAGTAAAAATCAATTCATTTTCAGGATCAGTAATATAATTTTCAAATGTTTTCTCTGGGTTAATATGATCCTCTCGCATAAACTTTGGAAGTTTTTTGCGAGGATCTTCAGTTTGATTGACTGAACTGGCAAATGCTCCAGAAGCAGCAACCATTGATTGTTGATAAAATTGAGAATTGTTTTGATTTCCAGGCATTGTACCCAAAGAAGCCTGAGACTGAAATTGCTGAACATTATTTTGTGGCAAATTAGAAGCCATAATAACTTCCATACCGATAGATTCATTGCCAATCAAATGAGTTACTTCAGTAAAAAATGCCGGAACATATTTAAAAAACATCCGATAAACAAAATCGGAATTACAAATAAAAGTAACCTTATTATTTGCAATTTGAATAGAAGTTTGACTGCCTAAAAGGCCAATCAAATCCTTATTTGACAAATATTCGGGCTGATTTGAAACTCTTTGAATTACTTCTGCCCAAAGCTGGACCAAATCCATAAAAAAACCTTTTAATTAATTATTAGCAGTGTCTATCTATTTTAACACATATGATGTGTTGACCTTAATAGCCTTATAAGAGTAAAATACATTGTTTTTCGTGAAGATGTATATTAATATCCCATTAATATACTTAAATAAAAATAATGGCGGTTTTGTACCGTCGTCGGAGTATTCAAATGAAGCGTACATTCCAGCCTAATACAACTAAGCGTAAGCGTACCCACGGTTTCCGCGTTCGCATGCGTACTGCTGACGGTCGTAAAGTTCTTTCCCGTCGCCGTGCCAAAGGTCGTAAGCGTTTGACCACTGTTAATGGCTAATTATACCTTTCCTCGCGAAGTCAGGCTTTTGACTTCGCGAGACTATGATAGGGTATTTAAAAATCCTATTCGAGTTAGTGCTCCAGGTTTGTTAATTCTTGCTGTAAAGAATAATGATTTAGAGAATCCTAGACTCGGAATGGTTATACCTAAAAAGGTTTTAAAAAGGGCTGTCTGGCGAAATCGTGTTAAACGATTAGTCAGAGAGTCTTTTCGTTTATCTCAACATACCCTTCCTCAGGCTGACTTGGTAGTAATGGCTAAGCCTAAGATTGGTGAGATAAGTAATGCGGATTTATCCTCATCGTTGAAGAGATTATGGGAACAAATTTCTCGCCGTTTGGAAAAATAGCAATATTTTTGATTCGTGTTTATCAAGTGCTCATCAGTCCAATGCTAGGGCAACATTGTCGTTTTTACCCAAGTTGCTCACAGTACACCATTGAAGCTATCAAGGAATGGGGTGTTATTCGCGGGATCTGGCTTGGATTCAAAAGGATTTGCAGATGCCATCCTTTAAATCCTGGTGGACTAGATCCTGTGCCTAAGAAGCCCAAATAATTCCTCGAGGCTAAGAAGAACAAATGGAACAGCAAAGAAATATTTTATTGATTGTCTTACTGTGCGTTACCTTGTTCCTGTTTTGGAACTGGAATTCAGATAAAGTCAATGCCGCAAAATTAGCAGAACAAGAAGCTATTGCCGCTCAAATGGTTGACTCAACCGCAACTTCTGAAAGTTCCTTAGGTAAAATCGTTACCCTTAAAAGTGATAATCTTTTACTCAGCATTAACCTTAATGGTGGCGATATTATTGATGCCAAATTATTAAAGGTAATGAAAGAGCAAGGTAAGGATGAGCCGTTCCAATTATTGATGACTAATAAATTATTCATCTATCAGGCTCAAAGTGGTGCTGTAGGAAAAGATGGTCCTGATTCTAAGGTAAGACCTGTATATACAACTACTGCTACAGATTACGAGCTTAAAGAAGGTGAAGATTCTGTCTCTGCAAGCTTAGTTTATGAAGCAAATGGCGTTACCTATACTAAGACTTATACTCTTGATCGTAACTCCTATGTTGTTAAATTAAATTATAAAGTAGATAATCACAGTGATAAGCCTGTACAAATGTCTTTTTATAGCCAATTAAAGCAGACTGAAGACATCTCCTCGTTACAAAAGAATGACTCTAGCTTTGCTATGGTAGCAAGTGCTTATCGTGGAACAGCTTACTCATCTGATGATTCACGCTATGAAAAAGCTACATTAGAAAACATCATTGAGGAAAAGCATGCTGACATCAACACTAAGTCTGGCTGGGTAGCCATGATTCAACACTACTTTGTTTCAGCTTGGATTGGTGACGAAGATGTTAAAGGTAATATAATTTATAGTCAGGCTGCTAATAACAACACAGCTGCTATTATTGGTATTAGAACCGACAACACCAACATTGATGCAGGCTCTTCTTATGACTTTAACTCTAAGTTATGGGTAGGACCTAAAGATCAAGAAGCAATGGCTACTGTTGCTAATAACTTAGATCTTACTGTTGACTATGGTTGGTTATGGTTTATCTCTATTCCTTTATTTAAGATCCTCTCTTTCTTCCATAGCTTAGTAGGTAACTGGGGTTTCTCCATTATTCTCTTAACTTTAGTAGTTAGAGGTGTAATGTTCCCGTTAACTAAGGCTCAATATACATCTATGGCCAAGATGAGGTTATTACAACCTAAGATGATTGAGCTTAGAGAGCGTTATAAGGATGATCGTGCTAAATTAGGTCAAGAAACCATGCGTCTTTATAAGACTGAAAAGGTTAATCCTTTAGGTGGTTGCTTACCGTTAATTATTCAGATGCCGATCTTCATTGCTTTATACTGGACCTTAATGGAATCAACTGAATTACGTCAATCCAGCTTTATTTTATGGATTACTGACCTATCTGTTTATGATCCATACTTTGTAACGCCGATTCTTTACGGTATTTCAATGTTCTTCTTACAGAAAATGTCACCTACCCCGGTAACAGATCCTATTCAGAAGAAAGTATTTATGGCAATGCCTTTTGTATTCACCTTCATGTTCTGTACTTTCCCGGCAGGTTTAACTCTGTACTGGTTAGTTTCCAACTGCTTTACTATCTTCCAGCAGGTAATTATTTTCCGCTCATTAGAGAAGCGTGGATTAGGCATGAAGAAGGCTAATTCAGAAGCTAAGTAAATAATGTCTATTAAAGATACTATTGCAGCAATTGCCACCCCTCAGGGCAGGGGTGGCATTGCCATTATTAGGGTTTCCGGAAATCAAGCTTTAGAGGTTGCAAAAACCTTAACCGGAATCACTCCAACCCCCCGCCAAGCATACTTTGCACACTTTAAATTCAATAATGAAATCGTTGATGAAGGCTTGCTTTTATACTTTAAAGCTCCAAACTCCTACACAGGCGAAGATGTAATTGAATTACAAGGTCATGGCGGTAATATTGCTCCCCACCGCGTTTTAAATGCAGTATTAAGCATTCCTGGCGTCAGAATGGCACAACCAGGTGAGTTTACACGTCGAGCATTCCTTAACAATAAAATGGATTTAACTGCAGCCGAGGCTGTTGAAGATCTTATCTCAGCAGGTTCAGAAAGCGCTGCTAAAGCCGCTTTAGCCTCACTTGAGGGAAGTTTTGCACATAAGCTTGACGAACTTACAGAAGAATTAACAAACTTCCGTATTCGCCTAGAAGGGTGTTTAGATTTTCCTGAAGAACATGAAGACTTTTTTGATTCAGGTAAAGCTAATGCAGATCTCCAAAATCTTCGCACTCTTGCCTGTGAATCGTTAAAAATTGCCGCTCAAGGAGTTAAACTTAATGAAGGAGCACGCATAGTATTAGCTGGTTCGCCAAATGCAGGCAAATCAAGCCTATTAAATGCTCTAGCGGGTACAGACAAGGCTATTGTTACTAATATTCCAGGGACTACCCGCGATGTGCTCACTGCAGAAATTGAAATAGAAGGAGTTCCTGTAAATATCACCGATACAGCAGGTATTCGAGATACTCCAAACGATGAAATTGAAGCTATAGGCATAAAAAAAGCTATAAATGAACTAAAAAAAGCTGATTTAGTTCTTTTTATGATTGATAGTTCAGCTGTAGCTCCTGATGCTAAGGCTACATTAGAAACAATTTTATCTCATGATGTAAAACCAGATCATATCTTGGTTGTATTGTCTAAAAACGACAAGCCTCAATATGATGAGACTATACAGATGTTAGATAAAGCTCCTTTTGCAGAAATGTCAAAAGTGATGAGTTCTACTAAAGTTAAAGGCGGTTTAGATAATCTTTATAAGGAACTATCTAATGCTTTAGGCATTATTCCAAGTGAAGGTGTATTCTCCGCCCGCCGTCGCCATACTTTAGAGCTTGAAGAAACAATTGAATCTATCAATAGAGCTATAGATATTCTTGATATTGGCGATCTTGTTTTATGTGCTCAAGAGGTAAGAGAAGCCCAAGATCATCTTGGTACTATCACTGGTACTGTAACCTCTG